>JAJXVQ010000041.1 GCA_021782065.1 Pseudomonadota bacterium | reverse complement strand
TAAGGAATATATTTACAGAGTGCCCGAACAGCACTTTCTAAGCTCTGCGGGCAATTGCTGGCCTAAGATGAGGGTCCACTTCTCTGTATGACGACTACTTCATCAGCTGAATCCGTCTTAACATTAGCTGAATCTGCCCTACCATCACTTAACCACTGCAGCATCATACCCGCATTGGTGCTATTGCTAGAGTTTCCTGCCAAATCCCGACTTTCCTTCCGCTCCTCTGGGAACACCAATCCTCTTTCTTTGATATCTGACAAATAACGATCCAAATATCCCAAATAGGTTTGTTCGCTCTCCCCTTGCAACACAGGACGAAAAAAACTCGTGGGAATAGGTGCTTCAAATTTGAGTCTACTCAACAACTCCTCACGAAAATCGGGTTGATCAAATGACTTCCACAACAGATAAGTTTTCTTCATTCGCTCTAGTATTGTTATAAAAGTTGAATTCTTCTGGTGTCTCTGCATCAGCGCATCCAGTCTCATATCCACCCTCTCTTTTGGAGTCAAAGCTCTATGATACTCCCCTTTCATATTTATCACAAACACACACTGTTCATATGCGCACACGTCACCGATGATTCTATTTAACTCAGATAACACTCTTTCAATATAAAGATATATTTGCAAGGAATTAAAATCAACAACGACCAATACCGCTTGAATTGCCTTCGCCCTACCGCTTAGTAATTCCAAATGAAACCTGTGCTCTGCTTTTCGATCTCTTTCTGTATCCGAAATACGGTGGAAATCTGTATCAAGAAAACCAGGTAAATCACACAACATTGTATCACCCTGATCAAAAGAAAAAAGCGCCGGGATATTTGTTCCCAACAAACCTGTATGCATAAATGCATGCGGCTTTGAGGCATCCGCTACTTGCAACCTCTCTAAAAGCTTGCAGCAGCTGGCATACCTATGCCATTCAAGCTTGTGCCCTAATAGCGCGTTAACTAAAGCGCTTTTTCCCGCTCCTTCATACCCTACCACCAATATTAGCGATTGATTACTCGCTTCATTGATCACTGGAAAAATATCCTTAGAAAAACGCGCTGCATACTCTTCACCTCTGATATCGTCTAAAACTTTTCGAGCCTGCGTTCTAAGCACTTCATCCACATTCATACCCTTAGGCGGAAAAGCAATCGGCTTAAGCAACTCTTGAGCGGCTTCCTGAGGCCGCATATTTTCAACTTTAATCACTCCCTCGTTACAGAGCAATGCTATCTTAAACTGGGCCTCAGGGTGATTTTTTCCCTTCTCATCCGTTAGCTTCGTTAATAGATTTAACGCCAATGAATGATTTTGTTGGGCTGCTAAAAATAAATACCTTACCCCCACTTTATAGTCTCTATCAAACTCTTTTTCGTCAGAATATAATGCAGCCACGTCGTCTTCATCTACTTCGTCTTCATTAAGATATAACTGAGCCAACACAAATTGAGCTTCAGGATGATTCTGTTCATTCGCTAAGCCAATTAATCTCGGCTTTGCCTCTTTGTTTTTGTACTTCATCGCTATCTGATACCACCGAACCGCTTCCTGGTAATTTTGCTTTACTCCTTGGCCTAGCTCATACATCAAACCAAGTTCATACTGTAACCAACCGCTGCCCTGCGCTAGTTCAATTAACCGTTTTAATGCTGCATTATCGCCTTGTTGAGCTGCCTTGATCAAGTACCTAATCGCACCAACAGAACCTTTACTCTTAAGATATAACTTGCCTAACACCCATTGTGCTTGCTCTCTATTTTCCTTCTCTACATTTTCACTCTCTGCCAGCCGGATTAAATGCTGCTTAGCCCGCTTCTCTCCAGCCATTATTGCTATTTGATAGAAAGCAGTGGCTGTGGGAACATTCTGTGGAATACCATATCCCTTTTCATTCATCTCACCCAATCGGCACTGAGCATGCCCATAATCCGGCGCTTGCGTTTCTACCTTTAAATATTGCGTGTGCGCTTTGAGAAAATAATCGGCCGCTTTTTTTTCATCTCTAGCAACACCTTCGCCCCCCAAATATAACTCCCCTAAAGCAAACCGCGCATTTTTGCTGGGAAAAAAGAACGCTCCTCCTAATCTTTCCAGCGCATTAAGTGATGCTAGATCTCCTTGCCTTGCTGCTAGCTGATAATATTTAGTGGCTTTAATATAACTTTTTTCTACCTCTTCGCCTTTCTCGTACATCAGCCCTAATATATACTGTGAAGAAATATCTCCCCCGTCTGCTTCTTGTTGCAATCTATCTTCTTTACGCATTTTATTTTACCCTCAACTAATCAAATATTGTTATGAATCGCACAGAATTATAACAGCTTGATTGTTTTTTGCCTACCTCGAGTATGTTCGTGTTAGCTCCCCCTTGCGCAGATCCGCTATAATTAGTACTATAGGGGTCCTATTTTAAAGGCCTTGCACAGCGAGGGAATAAAAATGTTAAAAATCAGTAAGTTAACCGATTACAGCACGGTGGTGATGGCTTATCTCGCCCAATTCCCAGAGAAAATGCACAATGCCAAAGACATTACCGCACAAACGCATATTGCTCTGCCTACGGTCAGCAAGATTTTAAAGGCACTGACTAAAAGCGGTTTGTTGCTGTCGCATCGCGGTGCACATGGCGGTTATAGCCTGGCTAATCAAGCTATGGAGATCACCATTGCCGATATTATTACCGCGATGGAAGGAAAACCAGGCTTAACCGAATGCAGTCATAACAATACGCTCTGTGCCTTGCAACCTACCTGCGCTATTTCCGGTAACTGGCAAACTATCAGCAGTATTGTTTATAAAACCCTAGAAAAAATAAGCTTACAAGACATGGTATTGTTAAAAGGCTCACACCTGCAACACCATTTTAACGGCGAGGAGCACATAAAATGACTAGACCCAATGAAACCATAGAAACCTTATTGCAACAAGATTACGAACACGGTTTTGTCACCGACATAGACGCTGACACGCTGCCACCCGGTCTCAATGAAGATACCATACGCGCTATTTCCGCCAAAAAGAATGAACCCGAATTTATGTTGGCCTGGCGTTTAAAAGCCTATGAATATTGGCGCCATTTAAAAGAACCGCATTGGGCGCATCTTAAATATGGTCCTATAGATTATCAAGCGCTTAGTTACTACTCTGCTCCTAAATTAAAAGAAGGACCCAAGAGTTTAGAGGAAGTCGATCCAAAGCTGATCGAAACCTACAATAAATTAGGTATTCCTTTAAAAGAACAAGAATGGTTGGCAGGCGTAGCCGTCGATGCTGTGTTTGATAGTATCTCGGTAGCGACCACCTTTAAAGATAAATTAAACGAAATGGGCATTATTTTCTGCTCTTTTTCCGATGCAGTGCAAAATCATCCCGACTTAGTACAACAATATCTAGGCAGCGTGGTACCTCACACCGATAACTTCTTTGCCTCTTTAAATGCCGCGGTATTCAGCGATGGTTCTTTTGTTTATATTCCTCCAGGCGTACGCTGCCCTATGGAATTATCCACTTATTTCCGCATCAATGCGCGCTCTACCGGACAATTTGAACGCACGTTGATTATCGCCGACAAAGGCTCCTATGTGAGTTATCTAGAAGGCTGTACTGCACCGCAACGCGACGAAAATCAATTGCACGCTGCAGTGGTAGAACTCATCGCTTTAGACAATGCACAGATCAAATATTCCACCGTACAAAACTGGTATCCAGGCGATGAAAATGGCGTAGGTGGTATCTATAATTTTGTGACCAAACGCGCTGAATGCAGAGGCCACCATTCCAAAATCAGTTGGACTCAAGTGGAAACAGGCTCTGCTATCACGTGGAAATACCCTAGTGTGATATTAAAAGGCGATTACAGTGTAGGTGAATTTTACTCAGTCGCCTTAACCAATCACCATCAACAAGCCGATACCGGCACTAAGATGATACACATAGGGAAACATACTAAAAGCACCATCATTGCCAAAGGTATTTCGGCTGGTTTTGCGCAAAATACCTATCGTGGCTTAGTCAAAGTATTGGCTCATGCCGATGGCGCACACAATTACACACGTTGCGACTCCTTATTAATGGGGCAACATTGTGGCGCGCACACTTTCCCGCATATAGAAAGTAAGAATAGTCGTGCGCGCATTGAACACGAAGCCTCTACGTCTAAGATCAGCGAAGATCAATTATTTTACTTGGCACAGCGCGGCATAGATACCGAAAATGCCGTGTCGATGATAGTCAACGGCTTTTGTAAGGAAGTGATGAAAACGCTGCCGATGGAATTTGCAGTAGAAGCACGAAAATTATTGGGTTTAAGTTTAGAAGGTTCCATAGGTTAGGAGAAAGTAATGTTAACAATAAAGAATTTAGAAGCTTGCATAGAAGATAAAGCTATTTTAAAAGGCATTAATCTGAACATCAAGCCTGGCGAAGTACATGCGATTATGGGCCCTAATGGCTCCGGCAAAAGTACCTTGGCCAATGTATTAGCGGGCCGAGAAGAATATCAGATTACCGCTGGTACCATGCATTATCAAAATGTTGATTTAGCGCCTTTAACGCCCGATGAACGTGCGCATTTGGGTTTATTCCTAAGCTTTCAATATCCGGTAGAGATTCCAGGCGTATCGAACTTATATTTATTAAAATCTGCTCTAAATGCCAAACGCAAACACATGGGCCTAGAAGAAATCGATGCCATCGATTTTCTGACTGTCGTTAGAGAGAAGATGAAATTACTGCACATGGATGACAGCTATCTATATAGAGATGTGAACAGTGGCTTTTCGGGCGGCGAAAAGAAACGTAATGAAATCCTGCAATTGCTGTTGCTGGAACCCAGTTTATGCGTCTTGGATGAAACGGACTCAGGCTTAGACATCGATGCTTTACGCATTGTCGCTCAAGGTATTAACATGATGCGCAATGAAAAACGCAGCATTCTACTCATCACCCACTATCAACGTTTATTGGATTACATCAAGCCCGATGTGGTGCATATCTTGTCTGACGGTAAAATCGTGGCTGAAGGCGATTATCAATTGGCCACCGTCTTGGAAGCCGAAGGCTATGAGCCTTTTCTACAAAAAAAGGCTGGGAGCTAACAATGAGCCATGATATGATCCCTCAAAGCTTATTTGAAGCTTGCGCAGCGCTTCCAGGTTGGAATAAACAGTTAAGACTAGAAGCCTGGAAAAGCTGGCAATCTATGGCAATGCCAACGATACGCGATGAAGCGTGGAAATACACTAATATCGCACGCTTGGAAAAAATGGTTTTTACAGAAGCCACTTCTACGCCCTCTACTCTAACCTTAAACGACATACCGCTCACTATTCCAGAGAATCGCTTTTGCTTTATCAATGGTGTATTCAACACGGCTTTATCGACAGACTTAACTGCAGGTACTTATTTATTATCTAAAAGCGCTTGGCCGCATATTGCGAACAAACACCAAACGCCTCATTCTTATTTTGAACGTTTAAATGCAGCGATGCTGAACGATGGTTTATATTTGGATATTAAAAGCAGCACACACAGCCCTATTTATTTGGTGTTATTACAAGACAAAACGAACGGTCTTAGCCAACATCACCTACGTCATCGTATTAAAGTGCATGCCGGCGTTAAAAGCGAAATCGTGATTGTGGATTGGGGTTTAGCGGACTCAATGAATTTAACGACCTATATAATGGATATAGAACTAGACGAAGGCGCAGAATTAAATTGTATACACCTTAAAAAAGCTGCAACGAAAGGCTATCACATACGCCAAACCCACAGCCATCTGGCTAAAGATAGTCACTTTAATCATTTTAATTTTGATTTTGGTGCCAAATTATCGCGTAATGAGATTTCCGCGCACCTAAATGGTGAACATGCGACCTGCCAATTGAACGGTTTGGCTTTGGCCAGAGCGCAGGATCACATCGACAACCAAACACAAATTGGCCATCTAGCACCTAAGACGAACAGCGTAGAACAATATCGCGGTATCATCGACGATCAAGCCTGCCATGTTTTTCATGGCCATGTGTTGATCGATGCCAATGCCCCCGACAGCATCGCCAATCAGCAAAATAAAAATATGCTGTTGACTTCTACAGGACAAGCCTATGCAGAACCGCAATTGGAAATTTACAATCAAAATGTACAGTGTATCCATGGCGCCACCGTGGGCGATATAGATGAAGAAGCGCTGTTTTATTTGCGTTCGCGTGGCCTAAGCGATGAAATCGCACGTCAATTGCTGATCTTCGGCTTTGCACGCAGCATATTAGAGACCTTAGCCGATAAAAACTTACAAAATGAACTGGCCCTGTGGATTAAAACCCATTTAGCCATAGATAGTGAACTGATACTCACAGCAGTTGATTTTTAGGCGAGGCGCCGAGCTCTCGAGTACCAGGAGTGTAGTACCCTACATGACTGGTGCGAGATGGGCGAAGGCAACAAAGCCTAAGAATCAAATGCGAAGAGTAATTTTAGAGTTATATAAGGAACACGAATATGAAAACATTCACTGAGGATGATATCGTCCGCATACGCGGTGAATTTCCCATCTTAAGCACTCAATCAAAAGGCCATCCATTGGTGTATCTTGATAATGCCAACACCAGCCAAAAGCCACAATGTGTTATCAATGCGCTAAAAGATTATTATGAACGTTACAATGCCAATATATATCGTGGATTATATGAATTAAGCGAATTGGCAACAGCGGCTTATGAAGAGGCGCGTCACCGGGCGGCACAATTTTTAAATGCCAAGGAAGATTGCGAGATTATTTTTGTCAAAGGTACCACCGAGGCTATTAATTTGATAGCTCAGTCTTACGCTAGACCTTTGCTGAAGCCCGGTGACGAAGTATTGATTACCGCCTTGGAACACCATTCTAATATAGTTCCTTGGCAAATAGTGTGTCAACAAACTGGGGCAACGCTGCGTGTTGCGCCCATTAACCTGCAAGGTGAAGTGATTCAAGACGCCTATGAAAAATGTTTATCCGAGAAAACCAAAATAGTCGCTATGGGGCATATTTCTAATGCGCTGGGTACTATCAATCCTATCGCAGCAATGATTACCAAAGCCCATGCTGTAGGTGCAGTCACCGTCATCGATGGCGCTCAAGCAGCACCGCATACAGCACTAGACGTACAAGCCTTAAATTGCGATTTTTACGCTTTTTCCAGTCACAAGATATATGGCCCTACTGGACTAGGCGTATTGTATGGTAAAAAAGCCTTGTTAGACGCCATGCCACCTTATCAGGGCGGCGGTGAAATGATTAAATCGGTTACTTTTGAAAAAACAATCTATCAAGATCTGCCCTTGAAATTCGAAGCAGGTACCCAACACATTGAAGGTGCTATAGGTCTGAAAGTGGCTTTGGATTATGTCACTCAAATCGGCTTTGAAGCTATCCATCAACATGAACATGAATTGCTGGTCTATGCGACCCAATTAGCGCACGAGCATAAGTTGCGCATCATAGGCGAAGCCAAAGAGAAAGCGAGTATACTATCCTTTACTTTAGATAATATACATGCACACGATGTAGGTACTATACTCAACCACTATGGCGTAGCGGTACGTGCAGGTCATCATTGCGCCATGCCCGTAATGGAATTTTTCCAAGTACCCGCAACGCTGCGCGCTTCTTTTGCGTTTTATAATACTAAGGCGGAAATTGATATCTTGTTTAATGCCTTAAGCAAGGTGCGGGAGATATTTAAATGAACGATGATTTAATTGAGCTCTACCAAGAGGTAATCATGGAGCATAACCGCCATCCACGCAATTATGGTGTTTTGGCCGATGCTAACCGTGAGGCATCCGGTTTTAACCCTCTATGCGGTGATAAAATTCATTTAAAGTTGCACGTAGCTGCAGATAATACAATCACCGCGGTGATGTTTGAAGGCAACGGCTGTGCTATTTCCATTGCTTCGGCTTCGTTATTAACAGAAATTTTGCATGGTAAAACGGTAACTGAAGCTTATAGTTTATTTGAACAATTTCACGAACTCTTAACTGGACACCCTACAGAGGCCCCATTGGGTAAATTAGCGGTATTCGCTGGCGTGAATGCTTTTCCAGCGCGCGTCAAATGCGCGACCTTAGCTTGGCATACCCTAAAAGCCGCTTTACTCAATAATAACGTCATCGTTTCAACGGAGACAGGCCATGAGTGATACTATCGATAAAGATACAGAATTAAAGGATCGTATTATTAGCGCATTGAAGGAAATTTATGACCCAGAAATCCCGGTTAATATTTACGACCTGGGGTTAATCTATAGAATTGACATAGATGAAAACGCCATCGTTCATTTAGACATGACCTTAACAGCTCCAGGTTGCCCTGTGGCACAAACCTTCCCTATTCAAGTCGCAGACGCTATACGTGCTGTTGACGGTGTGGAAGATGTAGTATTGGAAATGGTGTGGGATCCACCCTGGTCAGTCGAACGTATGACTGAAGAAGCTAAGGTGGCTTTAGGTTTTTTTGATTAAGCCCTTCAGTTTTATCTTGGTGGTGCTAATCGGAAGTCAGCCACCAACTGAGTAGTATCATAGTCTATTACCAATTCTGCGCCAGGCTTACATGGCTCATGCCGCGCCGCTTTAAAATAAGAACTACTGCAACCCGTACATAACAGTAGAGTCGTTAATTTATCTCTTTCTGCATCAGGTTGAGATAGGATCTCCTGATACTGGCCATGGAGTTGCTGTAAAGTAGGGCCGTCTTCTTCTTCCTGCACACTAGATGGCAGATTGTTTTCTAGCAAGCTCAGAGTACCCTCAATATATCGAACGCCCTCTGGATTTCCTCTGAAGAGTTTATTGCCTAAGAAAACCAGTGGTCCTAATATGAGAATCAGTAAAGTCTGGAAAAATATCATCAGATTGAAAATTATATGTGAATCGAAACTCCAATTCGGTGTTTCTTTAGCGAATGCCTCCCACAGATCATAGGAGCGATTATCTAGATCCTCACACAACTGTGGTAAAGGATTCTGCCATCCTCCCACTTCTTTTTGGAAAGCAAAAGGGATGATAATAGGTAAAATAATAAAATGATGAATAACGTGAGCAATTACT
>JAJXVQ010000040.1 GCA_021782065.1 Pseudomonadota bacterium | reverse complement strand
CCAAATAGGGATCTATGTGCGGCCCGCACGGGATCCGGGTTGGTTGCTAAAGCGTATTGGTGACAATACGCGTAGACGAATGATCATCCACGACAGAACCCGGCTTATCGGCCAACTCTACTATTCTTCGCATTAAAGCCTTTGATGATGTCCGGGGCTGAAAGCTGGCAGCGGCTTGTGGTTTTCTTTCTCGCCCTCAAAAAAACTTACCGAATTCCTTGCGCTGAAGAGGGGAGAGTGTAAGGGGCTGCTGACCTGTTTTGCTTTAATCAACGACGCGACGTCTTCATAGCCCTTTAGTGCAGCGAGATCTCGCGGAGTATTGCCGTAGCGGGTTTTTTCGTTTACATCAGCACCAGCTGTAATTAACTGCGCCACAACGTTCATATGGCCGTTTTGTGCAGCGGCATGTAACGGAGTATAGCCATTGGAGTTTTTTGCGCTTACGTCAACGCCTTCATTAATCAGCTGCTCCACAACGTTCATATGGCCGTTTTGTGCAGCGAGATGTAGCGGAGTATTGCCATTGGAGTTTTTCGCTTTTACGTCAGCACCATGCTTCATCAGCTGTATCACAACGGCCATATGGCCATCTCGTGCGGCGAGATGTAGCGGAATATTTCCATTGAAGTCTTTTGCATTTATGTCAGCACCGGCGTTAATCAGCAGCTCCGCAACGTCCGTATAGCCACATATTGCAGCGTAATGGAGCGGAGTGAAGCCGTCGGAATCTTTTACGTTTACGTCAGCATCGGCGTTAATCAGTAGCTCTGCAACGTCCGCACGGCCACATATTACAGCACAATGTAGCGAAGTATTGCCGGAGTATTTTTGTACATTTATGCCAGTGGTGGCGTTAATCAGCTGCGCTATAATGTCTAAATTGCCATTATATACGGCCAAATATAAAGGCGTTATTCCATTTGAATCAGCTATATTTGCATCTGCCCCTTTATCCAATAAAAACTCTACTGAGGATGTATTGCCATATAAGACAGCCAGATATAGTGGGGTACTGCCGTTTGCATCTTGTGCATTTATATTTTGATCCAAGTCTGGCGTTGAATCAGTTATATCCCCCTTTATTGCAGCAACGTGAAGAATGCTGCGTTTTTTTCCTTTATCGGAGATTTCTACACGTGTTTTTCTAGCCTCGGTATGATGGTTGCCAGAATAGCCATAGGGGTAAGAAGGTAAGAGTTGATTTTTATCGTCTAAAAGAAGAATTACTTTTGAGTCTTTGGCTTTAGTGAGGTTATGCCCTCCTCTCGTGCCAACGGAACGAAAGTTTTCACAGAACGAGCCTAATCTTGCTGATATACGCGCGTTTTTTGTGTGCGTCTGTTTTAGCTCACGAATTAACTTTGCTGCAAAACTCGATTCGTGATTGCTCCCATCAGAGGCATCGGATCCTCCATAGCAACTATGGAGACTTAAGATCAAATTGGGTGTTTTTTCTTCTGTTATAGTGTGTTGACTAATAAGCGCTGCAAGTGTCTTAAAGTGCATTGACTGATTGTTGTCGTTAGATAAAATGTACTCTCTTCCAGCATTACTATGCCCGACAATGATAACTTTAGTCCGCTCATCTATGCTTAAATTTTCTGGCCAGTAGATGGGATATGATATATTTACGATATGCACAACTTTGCCTTGTTCTTCAAGACGCTTTTTAGTCTGATTGAACTTATACTCAGGCATACCATAACTTAGTATGATAACTTGAGTATAACCGGATCGTTTAAAATCAATTGCTTGGCTAACGGGAGCCATATCGGAACGCATATTATTTACCTCTGCGCTGTTTAATAATTATTGTACAGTACAGGTGGGATTGTACATTAAATTGTCTATTTTATCAACAGGGCGATTAGGCTAAGCAGAGGTGAAAAATCGGATTGTCAGGATAATCTGGGATTACAGCCCAGATTACCCTATAAAATTTGCTATCTTATTGATCCGTAGAGCGAGGTAAATGTGTTGCTACTGAGCAGCTGCCTCATCTACAGGCGATACTTTAGGCGGATTGGTATCCGTATGACTATTAGTATCCACAGCATCGTTACTCATAGGCGACACGGCACTAACCGTCGTTGGATTCAATTCAGGATGCATGGTGCCGCTGATGCTGGTTAACAGGCCGCCATTAAATAGCAAAGTAATGCGTTTTCTAGTGACGTCGCTGCCATTGGGTTGGAAGGTGTAAACATAGTCGGCGCGATTGTTTTCAAAGGTTTCCACTAAAACGGGGTGGCCCATGATAAACTGTACTTGGTCGGAGGTCATGCCAGGATGAAGTTGATTGACCATATCTTGAGTCATCACGTTCCCTTGCTCTACATCCACTTTGTGTATACAAGCCGATAGGCTGAGGACTAGTATGAATAGAGCGAGTATATTGAATATTTTTTGCATTTCTTGTGTATTTCCGTTAATGTAGAACCTTGATAGATGATACCTTATTTTTGCGGAGGAGAACACCATTGAATAATGAAGAATTGCGTAAAGTTGGCTTAAAAGCGACGGCACCGCGGATAAAAATTTTACAACTTCTTGCAGAAGCAGAGCACCACCATGTTAGTGCTGAAGATGTGTACAAAGCTTTACTAGATGCGGGTGTAGACATCGGTTTGGCGACAGTTTACCGTGTGCTCACTCAATTTGAAGCCGCAGGCTTGGTAGACCGTCATCATTTCGAAGGTGGCCATTCTGTGTTCGAAATCCGTCAAGACAAGCATCATGATCATTTAGTGTGCATTAAATGTGGTGCGGTAGAGGAATTTGTCGATCCCATTATTGAGAAGCGCCAATCAGAAATTGCAGCAGAATATCGCTTCACCATGACCGACCATAGTTTGAATATTTACGGAGTGTGTGCTCGCTGTGGTTAATGATAATACATTACACCGTTCTGCGCATTTGTTTCTTAGGCTTAAAACCTTTGCTACGGCCCGGGGCTGAAAGCTGAAGCTAGGAAGGGCGCGGGGCTTTTTTGCGCGCTACTATGCTCGCTACTAAAAAAACTGACCGAATTCCTTGCGCCGGGGAAAGGAGAGTGTAAGGAGGCGCCGGCCTTTTTTGCGCCAATCAACTCAGCGATATCTGCATCGGCCTTGCTACGGTTCGCGAAAGCGGTAGCCATTTGCGCGGGAGTGCGGCCATGATGGCCTTTTGCGTCTACGTCAGCATCGGCATTAATCAGCACCTGTACAACAGAGATATGACCGTCTAATACAGCGAAATGTAGCGGAGTGCAATTACCGGGGGTTTTTGCGTCTACATCAGCACCGGCATTAATCAGTTCCTGCACCACGGCATCATAGCCACTTATTGCAACGATATGTAGCGGAGTGCAATTACCGGGGGTTTTTGCGTCTACATCAGCACCGGCATTAATCAGTTCCTGCACCACGGACATATGCCCCTCCTTTACAGCGAAATGTAGTGGGGTGCAGCCGTTGATATCTTTTGCGTTTACGTCAAAATCTGCTTGAAGTAGGGATTTCGTAAAGTTCATATCGCCATTTTGTGCAGCGTAATGTAGCAGAGTGGTGCCACTAGTTATAGTTACTTCAACATGCTTTTTAAATAGGCGAACCGCAACCTTAAAATGTTTGTTGTGTTCCGCGAGATCTAGTGGAGTGTCGCCATCGGAGTTTTTTGCGTTTACATCAGCGCCATTTTGAATGAGCAGTTCTACAGTGTTCATATGTCCATTCATTGCAGCGGCATGTAGCGGAGTGTAGCCGTTGCAGTTTTTTGCGGTTACGTCAGCGCCGTTTTGAAGTAGGGCATTCACGGCCTCCGTCTGGCCATTTAGTGCAGCGAGATGTAGTGGAGTGTCGCCACCGGAGTTTTTTGCATTTACGCCAGCACCGTTTTGAAGTAGGGCATTCACGGCCTCCGTCTGACCCTTTAGTGCTGCGAGATGTAGTGGAGTGCGGCCGCATTTATCTGTTGCGTTTACGTCAGCATTTTTTTTAAGTAGGTGCTTCACAACCCCGATACAGCCTTCGGATGCAGCGATATGTAGTGGAGTGTAGCCGTTGGAGTTTTTTGCGTTTACTTCAGCGCCGCTTTTAATTAGGTGCTCTACAACCCTCACATGGGTATTGCGCGCAGCGAAATGTAGCAGCGTGTCGTTATTGTCGTATTTTGCCTTTACGCTAGCACCTAGGCCAATCTCCCTTTTCACAGTCCCGGTATGGCCTTCGCGTGCAGCCTTAGCGATATTTTCCACTGAGCTCATACTATTTACCTCTGCGCTATTTAATAATTATTGTATAATAAAGGTCGAATTATATACTAAAATCTCTATTTTACCAATAGGGCCATCAGGTTAATTATGTATTACTCTTTTTGGCATAAATATATAATTTTTTAAATCATTGAGATGCGTTATAAACACATTGCTTTTTATTCTTATCTATCGTACAATGTGCTGCTATCATTCACCACGCAAAGCCTGCGGGAGATTTAGCATGAATATCCTTAAAGAAGCCCTGACTTTCGATGACGTCTTATTAGTCCCTGCTTATTCCGACATTTTACCCAAAACAGCCGATTTAGCGACGCGTCTAACGCGCGACATCACTTTGCGTATCCCTTTATTATCCGCCGCTATGGACACTGTAACCGAAGCGCGTTTGGCCATTGCTTTGGCGCAAGAGGGCGGTCTAGGCATCATTCACAAGAATATGTCCATAGAAGAACAGGCCATGGCCGTGCGCAAGGTCAAAAAATTTGAAAGTGGTGTGGTTAAAGATCCCATCACGGTTACATCCGATATGACCATTGAACAGTTATTGGCGATGAGACTAGAACATGGCATTTCAGGTATGCCGGTAGTAGCTGGCAACAAAGTAGTGGGGATCGTAACCCGTCGTGACGTGCACTTTGAACCGAATCAACGCCGTTTAATTTCCGAAGTGATGACGCCACAAGAGCGCTTGATTACGGTCAAAGAAGGGGCGACTCGTGAAGAAATTATCAGCTTATTACACAAACACCGCATTGAAAAAATTATCGTTGTTGATGATCATTTTCATTTAAAAGGCATGATCACCGCTAAAGACATACAAAAAAATCAAGAAAAACCACAAGCCTGCAAAGATCCCTTAGGGCGTTTGCGTGTAGGCGCTGCCGTAGGGACCAGTAAAGATACCGAACAGCGCGTGGCCGCATTAATCGAAGCAGGGGTGGATGTGTTGGTGGTTGATACCGCTCATGGTCATTCACGCGGCGTATTAGATCGTGTGCGCGCAATTAAAAAAGAATATCCGCAGATGCAAGTTATAGGCGGCAATATTGCGACAGCCGATGCGGCTTTAGCGCTATATGATGCTGGAGCCGACGCGGTCAAGGTTGGTATAGGACCAGGATCTATTTGCACGACTCGTATTGTCAGTGGTGTAGGCGTGCCGCAAATCAGCGCCATTGCTGAAGTCAGCGAAGCTTTGCACAATAAAGACATACCCGTCATTGCCGATGGCGGCATTCGTTTTTCTGGGGATATTGTGAAAGCGATTGCAGCAGGTGCATCCGTAGTGATGGTAGGCAGTCTTTTTGCAGGCACTGAAGAAGCGCCAGGTACCGTTGAATTGTATCAAGGCCGTAGTTATAAAACCTATAGAGGTATGGGTTCGTTGGGTGCTATGGCAGGTGTGCATGGTTCTAGTGATCGCTATTTTCAAGATGGTTTAAGAGAATTAGAAAAGTTGATCCCGGAAGGCGTAGAAGGCCGTGTTCCTTATAAAGGACCATTATTGGGCGTGATCACGCAATTATTAGGCGGTTTGCGCGCAGGTATGGGTTATACTGGTAGCGCTAATATTGAAGCCTTACGCACACAAAGCAAATTTGTGCGTATTACCGGGGCAGGCGTGCATGAAAGTCATGTGCACGATGTGTCTATTACCAAAGAGCCGCCGAATTATCCCGTATCTTAAATAACAAGAGTTACCTTATGCACAGTCATCAACAAAAAATATTGGTCATTGATTTTGGTTCGCAATATTCACAAGTGATAGCACGACGTATACGCGAATGTGGTGTATACAGTGAAATAGTGCCGTGGCGCATAGACGATGATTGGATCCGCAAATTTGCACCACTGGGTATTATTCTATCCGGTGGGCCCGAAAGCACACTAGGTGAAAATAGCCCTAAAATTCCTGAATGTGTATTTAGCTTGGGAGTGCCTGTACTGGGTATTTGTTATGGCATGCAAGCGATGGCCTTACACTTTGGCGGCGCAGTCGAAAGCTCTAAACATAGAGAATATGGCGCTGCTACTGTCAATCTAAAACAAACCTGCAGATTAACCCAAGGTATAGAAGATCGTTATCAAGACGGTAGTCTAGAAGCGCAACTCGATGTGTGGATGAGTCATGGCGATAGAGTCACTGCGATCCCTGCTGAATTTATTGCCATAGGGGTGAGCACCAATTCGCCTTACGCCATTATCGCCAATGATGACAAGCGTTATTATGGTTTACAGTTTCATCCTGAAGTCACACATACGACGCAAGGGCAGCGTTTAATAGAACGCTTTGTGCATGATATTTGTGGTTGCGCCTCATTGTGGACTTTGGACAATATTATTGAAGAAGCCATAACCAAAGTAAAAGAAACAGTTAAGGGCGAGCAAGTTTTATTAGGCTTATCGGGTGGCGTTGATTCCGCCGTGGTGGCAGCCCTATTGCATCGCGCCATAGGCAAACAACTTATTTGCATGTTTATCGATACAGGCCTATTGCGACACGAAGAAAGTAAAAAAGTGATGGATGTTTTTTCGAAAAATTTAGGTGTTAGAGTGATTGCCATAGATGCGAGCGAGCATTTTTATGCAGCATTAAAGGGCATATCTGAACCAGAAGACAAACGTAAGGTTATAGGACGTGTGTTTATAGAAACCTTTGAGCGAGAATCTAAAGCCTTAGGCAATATTCCTTTCTTAGCTCAGGGAACGATTTATCCGGATGTGATTGAATCAGCGCATGCCTCAGATGGCGCTCATGTAATTAAATCGCATCATAATGTAGGTGGTTTGCCTAAAGACATGAAGTTTAAATTGGTTGAACCTTTGCGCGAATTATTTAAAGATGAAGTGCGTAAGATGGGTTTAGAATTGGGTTTGCCTTATGACATGGTGTATAGACATCCTTTCCCGGGTCCTGGATTGGGGGTGCGTATACTCGGTGAAATTCATCCCGAATATGTGCGTATTTTACGAGAAGCCGATCACATTTTTATGTCGGAGTTAAATACACAAGGTTGGTATGATAAAGTGAGCCAAGCGTTTGCCGTATTTTTACCAGTAAAATCGGTAGGCGTAGTCGGCGATGCGCGCCAGTATGATTACGTGATCGCATTACGCGCTGTGCAAACCATCGATTTTATGACCGCGCATTGGGCGCATTTGCCGTATGAATTGTTAGACATCGTTTCAAATCGTATTGTGAATGAAGTAAGCGGTGTATCGCGTGTTGTTTATGATATCAGCGGTAAACCACCTGCAACGATCGAGTGGGAATAATGAAAAATACGGGCTTTAATAAATATAGTCACTGTATTTAAGATTGTGGATTGAGCGTCAAAAATAACTGTAAACCAGAACATTGTCATCCTCGACCAGGCCGTGAGGCCGCAGTCGGGGATCCAGCTTTAAATTAGGTTTTTTTTCTTATGAAAACAAATTTAGACGATACTTTTTGGATGCAACAAGCGCTACAACGCGCCGAACTTGCTTTACAACACAATGAAGTACCGGTAGGCGCGATTGTGGTCCATGATGACAAGATCATCGGCGAAGGCTGGGATCAAACCGTTACAGCAAAAGACCCTACTGCCCATGCCGAGATCATCGCTTTGCGCGCTGCGGGCAAAACGCTGCAAAATTATCGCTTATTGGATGCGACCTTATATGTTACCTTAGAACCTTGTTCTATGTGTGCAGGCGCCTTGGTCAATGCACGCATCAAACGCGTAGTATTTGCCTTAGCCGACAGCAAAAGTGGTGCTTGCGGCAGCGTCTTTAACATCATCGACGCACCGTGTTTAAACCATCGCTTATACAGCACGCAAGGAATATTGGCTGAAGAAAGTTTGGCGTTGTTGCAGAGTTTTTTTAAAGCTAGGCGGTAAAATCCAGGATTAAGTATTATCGTTCATTGCTGGCCGGGCCCAGTCACGCGACTTCTCTGTATTCGGGCAAGATTTCTTGACTATTATTCCTCCTTTTATGCTAAAATTTTAATTTATTTTTAAGACCTCGTGAAAGATCTTATTTCTAAAGACTTTCTAGAAGGTTGAATGTATCTACTAATAAACTAAGGTGGTAAAAATGTCTGCATCAAATGAAGAACTTGCGTTGCTTAAAACTGTTTTTGAGGGATTTACGGTAGAATACAAATATGGGTCTTATTACATATCTCATAAAGAACGGGAAGTTATGCACGCGTTATCACGGACGCTTCGGGACAATGAAATTAAACAAGAGAATGACAGTGCAATGGTCATGGTTGATTTCGTGTTTGAGCACGGAGGAAATCCATGCATTACCTTCAAACAAGACGAATTACCACTTCTAGAAGGGCATACATTTGACGTTGAATTTTTCCTTTTACAATTGGGGCTGAAGGAAAAAGAAGAAATGCCAGCAAGATCCCGAAACACCGGTTCTTCATATGTAGCTTCTTCAGATAGAGGGTCACCGGCCATGTGGAGTAACCCTGGAGAATTATCACCACCCTTAAAAGGGACGTCAGAGAGGTCTTTTCAGAAAAGGTAGAATCTTAAGGTATAGTTACTGAATTTTCCCTAGGCGGCGAAATTCAGGGTTAAATATTATAGCTCACCGCTGGCTGGGTCCTGGCAACGGTGATACCCCGTCGTGCTCGTGCCTGTGCGCGCCGGGGACCCCTCACCGTGCCACCCAGCCATAGCTATTGCGCTTTGTTTCTTGTTTGTATTGTGAATATGTTGTTTGTACGAAGCTCGTCATTGCGAGGAGACCGTTTCACAGATCTGGTGCGAAAACACAGAATAAGTAACGGTTGACGAAGCAATCCAGGAAATCTTGAGCAATAAAAAGAGCGGCTGT
>JAJXVQ010000039.1 GCA_021782065.1 Pseudomonadota bacterium | reverse complement strand
TGAGCATACGATTCTCTGCGACCATTACCCGTAGGCTCCATGCCCATTAGTTTCGCATTCAATTTATCTTGCATGTAATTTTTAAGAATACCATCTTCAATTAAGGTCGTGCATTGTGAAGGCGTTCCTTCATCGTCTACGGTTAAAGAGCCGCGCCGTTTTTCTAGGGTGCCATCGTCTACGACGGTACAACCTTTGGCTGCTACACGCTCACCTATACGGCCGCTGAAAGCCGAAGTCCCTTTGCGATTAAAATCACCTTCTAAACCATGGCCTATGGCTTCATGTAATAATATGCCTGGCCAACCTGGACCTAATACCACCGTCATCATGCCTGCAGGTGAAGCCGTCGCTTCTAGATTCACTAAACCTACACGCACCGCTTCTCTAGTCAGTCGCTCTGCTAAGCCAGATTCCATCATTTCTTTTGCACTATAACGACCACCACCACCGGCATAACCTTGTTCAAAACGCCCCGCTTCTTCCATGATCACGGATACATTCAAACGTACTAAAGGTCTAACATCACCCGCAACGGTGCCATCACTGTGCATCAAATAAATAACTTCATATACGCTGCTGATACTGGCCATCACATGTTTAACGCGTTTGTCCAAGCTTCTGGCTAAAGCATCGATCTGTTGTAGCAAACGAACATTATCTATATCTTCTATGCTACTTTGAGGATCAATGGCCGGATAACGCGGAGTGATGAGTTTGGATGGTGCTATTTGCAACTGCCCTTGTTGCCCTCGTCGAGCAATACTTTTGGCTGCATCGGCAGCATTCGTCAACGCGGTTAGCATGATGTCGTCTGAGTAAGCAAAACCGGTCTTCTCGCCCGCTACAGCGCGCACCCCCACGCCTTTATCCAGAGTATAAGTACCTCTTTTGATAATGCTGTCCTCTAAACTCCAAGTAGATTGTTCGCTGACTTGGAAATAGATATCGGCGCTGTCTATCGCATTGCCTAAAATGCGTTGCAAGACTTCACTGACTTGACTGAGTGATAAGCCTGCAGGCTCTAATAAAGCTTTGGTTGCTATATCGATATTCTTTTTTGGCATGATGCCTCCATTATTCTTCTTTTAGCTTTACAAAACGGCGGCAACAATCGTCTAAAACAACGCTGACCCAAGGCCAAATAATCGCACTGGACAAACTGGCGGCAAAATAACTCCAATCCGTTAATTGCTGGCCTATTACGCCTTGGATCAAAAATAAAATAAATTGATAACCCAAAATTAAAAAACCTACTTCAACAACTTGTTGTATACGGCCCGCACGGCGTAATTGTTTGGCATTCTTTAATACGATAAAACTCAACAACAACAAAGCCAAAGCATGTTGTCCTAAGATGGTACCATTCATGGCATCCAAACAAAGACCTATAAAACACGGTAACAATAATTTAAAGCGGTCATCCAAAACCAAAGCCCAATAGACAATTACTAAGGCCACCCATTGCGGCACCCAAATAGTGAGTAATTCAGAAACTGGCAAAAATTGCAGTAAACCAGCGAGTAAAAAACTTAAAAACATGATCAACATTAGGCGATAGGTCATTGTTTTGCCCCTGGTGTAGTGGCTGGTTTAGTTGCTACTGGAGTCATCTCGTACAACATTTTTTTAGTATCATCATTCAAATAATGTGACACGATCAACACGCGCCTACTCTGCTCTAGCAAGGCACTGGGTTCCACTTCTATATTCATGAAGGGTTCACCGGACATTTTGTCTATGTGGGTAATTTGCCCTATAGGATAACCTTCTGGATAACGCGCACCCAAACTCGATGTCACTAATAGATCGCCTACTTTGATGTCATCGGTTTCTGCAACATGAATGAGTGATAAAGGCCTGTTGGCACCCGCGCCCACAATAACCGCTTGAAATCCGGAACGATCATCTTGCACGGGCACACCACTGCGCGGATCGGTAATCAGCAATAAACGACTGGTAAAAGGCGTCACGCCTATGATTTGTCCCATAACGCCCGAAACATCGATCACCACTTGTCCTATTGCCACCCCTTCACGGCTGCCTTTATCTAAAACCACTTC
The DNA here is from genome assembly GCA_021782065.1 of Pseudomonadota bacterium. Next base: position 7,148 of record JAJXVQ010000039.1, on the reverse strand, counting down.
TGCTGAGGTCGGTTCTAAATTCATCGCTAAGAGTTTAGCTTCTTGAAACTGACCATTGATACGCGATGAAGATTTTAACAAAGCGCGTAATTGACTGTTTTCTTGTTGCATGTTGATAAGTTGTTGTAGGCTGACTTGCATCAGCAACAATTGTTGCTTTAAACGAATATTTTCAGTGGCCAATTCATGTTGCGTAGCCGCACTCACCTTCAACCAATCGATGGCTTGTACCGGCGTATTTAAAATGTATTGTAAAGGTATTAATAACACCGACAATGCATTACGCACATTATTGACATAACGATAATGATGATCGGCGACCATTAAGCCTACCATTAATACTGATAGGCTTAATACCCTTAGTCCTAAACCCGTTGAATGACGAAATAACATATAACTACTCGCCCCCTTTCAAGATACGCCCAATCTGAGCTTTACAGCACGGGTAGATAGAAGAGTAGCTCATCGCAACATCCTATTATTCGCGTATTAAAAAGTCACCACCAATGGTATTCATTAGTTCTAATGCGCGTCCACCGCCCCTGGCTACACAAGTCAACGGCTCTTCAGATAAGATCACCGGTAATCCTGTTTCTTCCATTAATAATCGATCCAGTCCAGCCAACAATGCGCCGCCACCGGTCAACACCATACCGCGTTCGGCGATATCAGAAGACAATTCAGGTGGAGCTTGTTCTAGAGCTACACGCACCGCACCGACGATACCGGATAAAGGTTCTTGTAAAGCTTCTAAGACTTCATTGCTGCTCAAAATAAAGGAACGCGGCACGCCTTCCGCTAAATTACGGCCACGCACTTCCAGCTCGCGCACTTCGCTGCCTGGGAAAGCCGTACCGATTTGATGCTTAATGCGCTCTGCTGTGCTCTCGCCAATTAAAACGCCATAATTACGACGTACATAATTGATAATAGCTTCATCGAAGCGATCGCCGCCTATGCGTACGGAAGCGGCATAAACGATACCATTTAGAGAGATAATCGCAACTTCCGTAGTACCACCACCGATGTCCACAACCATGCAACCGCGCGCTTCGTCGACCGGCATGCCCGCACCTATAGCTGCAGCCATGGGTTCTTCGATTAAGTATACTTCACGCGCGCCCGCACCCAAGGCAGATTCGCGTATAGCACGACGTTCCACTTGAGTAGAGCCACAAGGCACACACACCAACACGCGTGGGCTAGGACGCAATATTTTATTTTCGTGTACTTTATGAATAAAGTGTTGCAACATTTTTTCAGTGATTTGGAAATCGGCAATCACACCATCTCTAAGCGGTCTAATGGCGGTAATGTTGCCTGGAGTACGGCCTAACATTTGTTTGGCTTCTAGGCCCACAGCGGCAACGCGTTTTTGCCCATTGGCATCTTGGCGTATCGCCACCACGGAAGGTTCATTGAGCACTATGCCTTGATGTAAAACATAGATGAGTGTATTGGCCGTTCCCAAGTCTATGGATAAATCGGTAGAAAACAAGCCGCGTAACTTCTTAAGCATAGTGATATCACCCCTGAGTAAATAGAACAAATTCTGAGCACGCCATAAGCGCACAAACTATAGGGAGCTATTATAGGCGCTATAGCGTTGGGGCACAACTCATTTGCTACTAAAGCCCTTTTTAGAGATAATATGGCTATTAGCCTAGAGGACACCGTCATGACCCTATCGATCAAAAAAGTACAAGAAACCGCCTATTTGGCCCGTATTGCTATGAGCGATGCAGAGTTGAATCGTTGCCATCATGAAATTGAGCAAATTTTCACCTTAATCGATCAGTTGCAAGCCGTGGACACCAAAGGCATCACGCCATTGGCTCACCCCCAAGCAAGCCAACAACGCACCGTGGCGGATAAAGTCACCGAAAGCGACCAGCACGAGAAATTTCAAGCCTTAGCCCCGGCTAAACAATTAGATTATTACCTAGTGCCCCAAGTCATCGAATAACCCTTATTTTGGAACCGAACCATGCATTTTAAAAGTTTGACTGAATTAAAATTGGCTTTGCACAAAAAAGAAGTGTCTAGCCACGAGTTGGTGAGCCATTATTTAAAGCGCATTGAACGCTTTAACCCACAATTAAATGCTTTTATCACCGTCACTGGAGAAAGCGCATTACAAGAAGCTCAAAAAGCCGATACTTTGCGTGCTCGCGATCCGGAAAATGCACCGCCGCTCCTAGGTTTACCGATGGCACACAAAGATTTATTTTGCACCGATGGCGTTAAAACCAGCTGTGCTTCCAAAATGTTAGATAATTTTATTGCGCCTTATGATGCTACCGTCGTCACTAAATGCCGCGACACAGGTTTAATCACCTTAGGCAAAACCAATATGGATGAATTCGCTATGGGTTCTTCCAATGAAAATAGTTTTTATGGCCCAGTGTTAAATCCCTGGAATACCGATTACGTACCCGGCGGTTCCTCGGGCGGTTCCGCAGCCGCGGTTGCTGCAGGATTAGTCCCCGCTGCCACTGGCACCGATACAGGTGGTTCTATACGCCAACCGGCAGCGTTATGCGGCCTTACGGGTTTAAAACCTACTTATGGCCGCGTGTCACGTTATGGCATGGTGGCTTTTGCTTCTAGTTTAGATCAAGGTGGCCCTTTTGCGAAAAGTGCAGAAGATGTGGCTTTATTATTAAACGCCATGGCCGGTTTTGATGAACGTGATTCTACTTCTTTGAATGTGCCTGTAGAAGATTATACGCAACATCTAAACCGTTCGATTGCCGGTTTGAAAATTGGTTTACCTAAAGAGTATTTTAGCCATGTCAGTGGACCCATGCAAAAAACTTTAGAAGAGGCCTTAAAAGTCTTAGAAAAGCTAGGCGCTACCTTGGTAGAGATTTCTTTGCCTCATGCTGATCTCGCTATTCCTACTTATTATGTGCTGGCTCCTGCTGAATGCTCTTCTAATTTATCGCGTTATGATGGTGTACGCTATGGCTATCGCTGTGAAAATCCACGCGATTTAAACGATTTATACTTACGCAGCCGCGGCGAAGGCTTTGGCACTGAAGTTAAACGTCGTATTTTGATCGGCACTTATGTATTATCGGCTGGTTATTACGACGCGTATTATTTACAAGCACAAAAGACGCGACAATTGATCAAACAAGACTTTGATGAAGCTTTTAAAAAAGTAGATGCGATTGCTTCCCCCACTACACCTACGCCTGCTTTTAAAATAGGTGAAAAAGTGTCTGATCCCGTCACTATGTACCAATGCGATATTTATACCTTGGCCTTAAACCTAGCTGGTTTACCAGGATTGTCTATGCCTGCAGGCTTTATAAATGGCTTGCCCGTAGGTTTACAATTAATGGGACATTATATGCAAGAAAGTAAACTATTAAACATCGCCCATCAATACCAATGCCACAGCGATTGGCATCAGCAACATCCTACGGCCATGGAGTAAAAAATGACTACAACTAAATCAGAATGGGAAAGTGTGATTGGCCTGGAAGTACACGTACAACTAGCAACTAAAGCCAAACTTTTTTCCGGTGCCTCTGCACATTATGGCGCTAAACCGAATAGCCAAGCTTGCGCTGTAGATTTAGCCTTTCCTGGTGTGTTACCGGTGTTAAACCGCGAAGTATTAACGATGGCAGTACGTTTTGGTTTGAGCGTGAATGCAGACATAGGCAAACGCTCTATCTTTGCACGTAAAAATTATTTTTATCCAGATTTACCTAAAGGCTATCAAATCACGCAATTTGAACACCCTATAGTCGGTCGCGGCACTTTGCCGGTTATCACAGAAGACGGTCGTAACCTTTCTATAGGTATCACTCGCGCCCATCTAGAAGAAGATGCCGGTAAATCCTTACACGATGCATTTAATAGCATGACGGGAGTTGATCTGAATCGCGCAGGCGTACCTTTATTAGAAATCGTCAGTGAACCCGAATTGCGTAGCGCTGCCGAAGCCGTGGCTTATCTTAAAACCCTGCATGCCTTGGTGGGTTATTTACAAATCTGCGATGGCAATTTACAAGAAGGCTCTTTCCGCTGCGATGCCAATGTGTCAGTACGTAAAAAAGGTGCTCCCGAGTTTGGCACACGCGCTGAAATTAAGAATGTGAATTCCTTTCGCTTCGTAGAAAAGGCTATCGAATATGAAATCGCCCGGCAAATTCAGGTATTAGAACAAGGCGGCACTATCGTTCAAGAAACGCGTTTATACGATTCGGCTAAGAACGAAACCCGCTCCATGCGCAGTAAAGAAAATGCCAACGATTACCGTTATTTTCCCGATCCGGATTTGTTGCCTGTGGAAGTGTCACAAGCTTTTATAGATGAAGTGGCTACTACCATGCCAGAACTGCCCTGGCAAAAACGACTGCGCTTACAACAAGAGTATGCTTTAAGCGAATACGATGCCAATGTCTTAACCAGCAATAAAGCCTTATGTGATTTTTTTGAAGAAGCCTTGGCTCACACTAAAGCCTCAGCAAAAATCACCGCTAATTGGGTCATGGGAGAATTATCTGCTTTATTGAATAAAAATAACTTGGATATAGAACAATCGCCTATTAGCGCACGCGCTTTGGGCGGTTTGTTATCACACCTGGCGGACAATATCATTTCCGGTAAAATCGCTAAAACTGTATTTGAAAAAATGTGGTCTAGCGGCGAAGAAGCCAGTGTCATTATAGAACGCGAAGGCTTAGTGCAAGAAAACGATAGCGCTGCTTTAGAAAAAGTGATCGATGAACTCATGCTGGCTAATCCATCGCAATTGGCCGAATACCGCTCCGGTAAAGATCGCTTATTTGGTTATTTCGTAGGTTTAGTGATGAAACAAACTGCAGGTAAGGCCAATCCGGCGCAGGTAAACGAATTGTTGAAGCAAAAGTTGGCGGGATAAATTAAGCTACTCTACTCTGCACTTTCAACTTAACTATTCGTCTCTACGAATTAACTATGCTAGCAAAGAACTCGCCGCATCGTCATTGCGAGCAAGCGAATAATGGATTTAGAATAAGATCTGTGTGCGTTGACGATAAAGGAGTAATTGAATTGCCCCGAATAAGACGAACGCAGCGCGGCAATCCAGCAAAATTTTAAGCAATGCGAAGAACTATTATTTAAAATAAGACTAATCAAAAACTGAGATATATTATAAATCCAGGATTTTACTTCTGGATTGCTTCGCAAGCTCGCAATGACGGCGCAGAGAAAAAATGTAGCTTGTGCAATTTAATTAGATAAAAAGGGATATTAAGAATATGATGGATTAACTAGAAACCCATTAGTGGAGAAACATTATGGCAGCAAATGATCCTGTTGTAGATGAAATAATAGCCGACTGCAAACTAAATATGCAACTTTTTTGCGATACCTATAATCACCTCTTTGAGATAGGTACTTCTTATGTAAAAATCGACGATGAGGTAAACGATGACGATAAGCTTTTCTTTCTTGGAGAGCACATACTTTTGGGGTGCAAGCGCTCCCGTAATTATTTAATTGCGGCGGGATCAAAACAAAGCAATATTACGTCTCCTAATATTGTTACTATTGAAAAGGGTAAGTTTTCAATAACCACCTATGACTCGAGCAACGCTCACTATTCTAGCGACACTATAATAGTTGATGGTCCCTTAATGATCGCTGTAAAAATTAATGATAAATATCACTTCGTTGGTTTGGCTGTAGTGGGTGCCGAAAATAAAATAGGTGTTTTTAGTATTATAAAAAGCTTATCTAATGACGATCTTAAAACAGAATTACTTGATGCAGTAAAGGAGAGCTCACACATACTTTGTTTCGAGGATAGAAATAGCTTTTTCAACGATGGTAAATTTAAACCAGGCATAAACATAAATGAGCGTGGACACGCAGCAGCAGAAATTAGACGATTGAAAAAAGAAATGAGTGAGTTGAAAGAAAAATTTACGCATTTGGAATGGATAGAAGAAATTAGGCGATCCGAAAAACCCGGCGCTAGTAAAAAGCATCAGATAAAAGCCCTAGAAAAAATTAACGCTATAAAAGAGGCAGCAATAAAGACCCAAGAAAAGATTACCGCTATAAACGAGGCTTTGAAGGAAAACTCTCCAGAAAAATTGCACATCCTACTGGAGAAGAACAGTTCCTCATTTTGTAATTTCTTTACAAAGAAGAAAAAACCAAAATTGTGTGAAAATCTGGTGTATCGAAGTTTGTCAAAAGAAATTTGATTTATTTCTTGCAACCGAGCTCTACCGCTTCGGCAACACCGTTTCTGGGTCTATAGGCTGACCACGGCGGCGGATTTCAAAATGCAGCATGACTTTGTCGGCACCCGTATTGCCCATGCGTGCGATGGTTTGCCCGGCTTTTACTTTTTCCCCTTCCTTCACCAAGACGGCGCTGTTGTGTGCATAAGCGCTCAAATAAATATCGTTGTGTTTGATGATGATCAAGTAACCATAACCCGGTAAACCGCTACCGCTGTAAACCACTTGCCCTGCGGCAGCTGCTTTAATAGGGGTACCCATCTTATTGACAATATTAATTCCCTTATTTTGCGCACTATTGGCATTAAAGCCTTGCTCAACCGTGCCTGCTGCGGGCCATTTCCAAGTTAAGTCAGAAGCCGTTGCGACTGGACTTGTTGCAGCGGCGGCAGGAGCTGCTTTCTTTGCGGGTGGTGCTACGGCAGCACTTTGTGGTTGTACTGGTTTAGTCGCAGCTGGTTTTGCCGCGACGGTTTGAGTTGCAACCGGTTTTGCTGCTAATGCCGCTGCCATTTTCTTATCTTGCGCGGTAGGCTGTACTAAATAAAGTTTTTGCCCTGTTTGTAATGTGTAAGGCTCAGAAAGATGATTGATGCGCACGATATTGCGGTAATCCAAACCATAGCGCCAAGCAATAGCATATAACCCGTCGCCAGGACGAACTATGTAAACACCCTGCTTGGAGATAGGCTCATGCCAGCCATTGACTATAGGTGCCGTTGGAGCTTCATGCGAACTACATGCGGTGATCAGGATTGGCAAAATAAAGCTTAAACACAAAATACGATGGCAGCGATTCATTCCATTTCATCCTGTTCCATTTTTACCAGCCAATCACCTATACCATCCATAACTGCATGATGGGTAAAATCGATCATCAAGGGTGTAACCGAG
>JAJXVQ010000038.1 GCA_021782065.1 Pseudomonadota bacterium | reverse complement strand
AAATCGTATCTCTAGGAAAGTGTTATCCCATACAGTCGCTGTTTTTGTGAATAAAATGATTGGTAATCAGCCATTGCAGTTTGATTTGTTAGTGGCACCATGAGGCAAAAGTTGCACATGGCGTTAATTTCCATTTAAGATACTCCACAACAGAACCCTGAGAAGCATAGTTTCCTTCCTCCATTAATGATTCAACCGATGGATACGCATTCCGCAATAATTGTAGTAATTTCGCAGAGAATGCTTGAACAGCTATATCGTGGGTATCTATAGTATGGCCCGATGGGCATATTAAGGCTCCTGAGATAGGAAATGTTTATATGCGGTAAGGTAACATATAAACCTTAAAGAAATATTAACGTTCGACTTATACTGCCGAGTATATTGGGCCGAGCTACATTTTTACCCCTTTTATGTATTCTAGCAATATAGTGAAATTATTCAGATGTAAGCTGTTGAATTAGCCTATTCTTTTATAGGCTTCATTTTTTGAAAATAGAGTCTGTGAACGCGAATTTTATCTTGATCTATGCAAAAATTTTTCTAATTAGAGTAGGGACTGTTTACAATATCTACCTCTAAGCCTACGCCAGCAAATTCTACTTTCCTGATAACTACCTTTATCGTAACGTTCCCCTACACCATTGTTCCGGATCCACCGGATCACCCTGATGCCTTATTTCGAAGTATAGACTGCTTTTATCAAATCCGCCTGTGCTACCCGCTCTGGCAATTACTTGACCAAATGAAATGTTGTCACCCGTTTTGACCATTAGGGCATCGTTGCGGCCATAAAGGCTCATATAATCTTGCCCATGGTCGATGATTACCAATAAACCAAAGCCCTTCAGCCAATCAGCAAAGATAACACGTCCAGGATAGATAGCATGTACGGGCGTGTTTTGCGGAGTATTAATTAAGACACCACTCCATTGTAAATTGCTCCCGTCTATAGAGGTACCAAAATGCTCGACGATGGTACCCGGTAAAGGCCAAGGCAAACGGCCACGCAAGTTGGCAAAAGAATAAGGCGGTTGAATGGTGATGGGGGGCTGGCTTTTGAGTTGTTGCACTAAGCCTTCTAGAGATCGACGATTTTGCTGTAAGGCATTTAAGCGATCGGCCTTAGCAGCTAGGGTACCATCTATGGCAGCGATAAGTTTTTTCCTTTGTAATTGTTGCTGTTGTAAATCGCGCATTAAATCTTGTTCTTGTAGCCTTATATTTTGCAGTTGGGTTTGTCTTTCTTGCAAATGCTGTTGTAATTGAACCAGTTGATCTAGATTATCTTTGACTTTCTTCATGGAAGCGATTTTGTTTTCATTTAACAAACGAAAATATTGTATCATACGTTGCAAATCATCGGGAGTTTCGGTGTTTAGAATCAATTTTACAGCGCTGTCTTGTCCGAATTCATAGGTATTGCGCATTTCTTTTTCTAGGCTCGCTTCTTCTTGTAATAGATTATTTTGCAGTGTCGTGATCTGTTGGTTTAAGTTCGCAATATTGTTTTGCAGCTGAGCCATTTGTTTGTTTAGATTCGCAACGGAAATAAACAAGCGGTTCATTTTTACCTCGGTTGTTTGCAAATCATTCTCAGCTGTTTTATAAGAATCCTTATCTTGGGCAATGCTTTGCTGTAGAGATTCTATCTCATTTTTGATGTTAGCAAGTTTGCTGTTTCTATCGTCGGCGAAAACGGGTATGACCAATGAACCTATAAAGATAAAGGATAATAATTTCTTTATAAAGAACTGCATCTTCATTTCCTATGATTGGACGTCTAATAATATTTTCCCTGTCATCGCTTTGGGCTGAGGGAGATAAAATAAACGCAAAATAGTCGGCGCGATATCTGCTAGAATGCCTTCGGGATACAAAAAGCGGCCACGGTTACCCACATAAATTAAAGGCACGGGACCTGTAGTATGTGCAGTATGCGGTTGTTGTGTGACTTCATCATACATATATTCTGCATTGCCATGATCCGCGGTTATCAACAATTCACCGTCTACTTTTTCTATAGCAGCAGTGATTCTGCCTATGGCCTCATCTAAAGCTTCTATGGCTTTCACCGTAGCGACAAAATTGCCACTATGACCCACCATATCGGCGTTGGCGTAATTACATAAAATAAAGTCATATTGCTGACTGTTAATAGCATTCACCAAAGCATCAGTCAGCGTGACTGCACTCATTTCTGGTTGTAAATCGTAAGTAGCAACCTTGGGCGATGAAACCAGTTGGCGTGTTTCGCCTTCATAAGGTTCTTCTCTGCCACCATTAAAAAAGAAGGTAACATGAGCATATTTTTCTGTTTCGGCTAAACGAAATTGTTTGTAATGATGTTCACTTAAAACTTGCGCTAAGGTATCGTTTAAGCTCTGTGGGGCAAAGGCAACATGAGCATTTAAACCTTTCTGATACTGAGTGAGGCTGACAAAATCACTTAATTTTGGAATAAATTCGCGTTTAAAGCCCGTAAAGTTTTTATCTGTAAACGCCATGGATAATTCGCGCGCGCGATCGGCACGAAAATTCATAAAAATAATCGCATCGTTATCGCGAACGATATGCGAAGCGCCTGTTTTGGCTGCAATGGCGATGGGCGATACAAACTCATCATTTTGGTTTTGTGTATAGGCCCATTGTAAAGCCTCTAATGCATTTGCAGCAGTATGCTCGGCCCTGCCAGCAGTATACAAATCGTAAGCCTTAACGACGCGTTCCCAGCGTTGATCTCTATCCATGGCATAATAACGACCGATAATAGAGCCTATAGAAGCGTTGCCTAAACTTTCTGTTAAGTCCATCAAAAAATGCAAGGAGTTTTCCGCGCTTTGGGGTGGCGTATCGCGACCATCTAAAATAGGATGCACCACCACGCGTTTTACCTTCTTTTGTGCCGCTAGGCTTAACAAGGTATAGATGTGTTCTTCATGGCTGTGTACGCCACCTGGGGAGAATAACCCTAATACATGTAAGGTGCTGTCGTGTTGTTTCACCTGATCAAAGCAATCGTTGAAAGCGGCATTATGAGTCCAAGAGCCATCCGCAATGGCTTTTTGTATGCGTACGCTGTCTTGATAGACGATGCGTCCTGAGCCTAAATTGGTATGACCTACCTCGGAATTGCCCATTTGCCCTTCCGGCAAGCCCACGGCTAAGCCGGAGCCATTGAGCAACATGTGTGGGTACTTCGCCCATAAAGAGTCCCAATGCGGCGTTTTTGCTTCAGCAATGGCGTTGTATTGAGTTTCTTCACGATATCCCCAGCCATCGAGAACGATGAGTACTAAAGGTCGGCGGGGCGCTGTAGTTTTTGCTCTTTTAATCATTATCGCGTATAGCGATTAACATCTGCAGGCACATTGTGAAGAAGTTCAGCGCTTTGCTCAACTGGATCATTTAGCTGGTCTGCAGCCTCTCCTTCTTGTGGCACTGTTGAATTTGAGAAAAATGACGGCTTAGAGTTACCCAAAGATGGTTGGGGTAAAGCGTTTACCTTTAACCATGCTATGACATCCTCAAGTATTTCTTGTGGCAGCCATTGTAGATAACTTGAAAATAGAGGTGTCTCTAATTCCCATATCGGCCAAAGGGCTTGAGTTATAGCATAGAGGGTTAACAAATTACGCATGCCTTCAGAAGATGTGACGTTATCGTTATCTTTGGCATTAGCGCCCGCTGCAAGCAAGATCCCCGCTATTTCTATATTGTTCCTCAAGATAGCCAAAGACAGGAGGGTTATGCCACTCTTATTATCAATATTAAGATTAACATCAACGCCCGCTCCAATCAAAACCTTTACTAATTCTGTACGCCGCGCCGCAATAACGACATATAGCAGCTCGCCACTCACTTTATTAACATCAGCGCCAGCTGTCAACGCTTCCCGCACCTGCTCTACCTTATCCGCCTGAACAGCAGATAATAATCTTCTATCAAGTTCGTCTTGGTGTGCGTTTGTTAATGTTTCTCTTACTCTATTTGGATCTGCTGCCATGGACGTTCTCCCACTCAAGTTAATAATACGGATTACCCTTATGGGTAACAAGTATACCGAATTTCATATTAGGTTGCTACTTCTTTGATGACCCTTCACCCTTCCAATTTCACAAAGCCGCACAACCTGTGTATACTTAGCGCCAATATTAATAAGAGAGGTCCCTATGGGTGTCTACATAGAATTTGCCAAAAGTCATTGGCTGCTGTCTTTAGCGATGTTGGTCGTTTTGACGGCTTTAGCGGTAAATGAAGTCATTATTAGAATGCGCGGCCTGAGCAAAATAAGCACACAAGAATTGGTGAATTTGGTCAATCGTGAGCAAGCTCTGGTATTAGATCTGCGTACGATTGAAGAATTTAAGGCTGGCCATATTGCTGGGGCAAAAAAAGTGGATCCAGGCAAGCTGGCGACGAGAATAGAAAGTTTGTTAAAGAATAAAACCGATCCCGTGATTCTGGTCTGTGCACAAGGGACAAAATCCTTAAGCCATGCACAACAGGTGGAGAAGCTAGGGTATAAACGCGTTTATTATTTAGCGCAGGGCATGGCTGCGTGGCGGCAAGACAACTTGCCATTGATTAAGTAAACGGAGGAAATATGGTTAAAGTTCTAATTTATACACGTACTGTTTGTCCTTATTGCGACCAAGCTAAGGCCTTGTTAAAGCGTTATAATGTCGCCATCGATGAAGTGAATATCGATGTGGATCCGGGTAAGGTCGCAGAAATGATGGAAAAGAGTCAGCGCCGTACGGTACCACAAATTTTTATCAATGATGAGCACATAGGTGGTTGTGATGATTTATATGCATTAGAACGTGCCGGAAAGTTAAAACCAAAGTTAGAAACTAAAGAGGAGTAATCGGTCATGAGTCAAGAAAAAATAGCACCTGTCGCAGAACAAACCGCACAAATGCATATACAACGGTTGTATGTCAAAGACATGTCCTTCGAGGCACCGAATTCACCTGAATTGTTTCAGACACAAAATTGGCAGCCACAAATAGAAGTTCAATTGAATACCCAAGCAAAACCATTAGCAGATAATTTGCATGAAGTGGTGATGACCATCACGGTAACGGCTAAATTAAATGATAAAGTAGCGTATTTAGTAGAAGTAGCACAAGCCGGTATTTTTGCAGTGATTAATTTTCCAGAAGACCAAGTGCAGTATTTAATGGGCGCTTACTGTCCCGCAATTTTATTTCCTTATGCACGTCAAGTGGTTGCTGAAGCCATTATGAATGGTGGTTTTCCTACATTGCATTTAGCGCCTATGAATTTCGAAGCATTGCATGCGCAACAAATGATGCAACAACAGAAAGATGCTGCTGAGAATGAAGGAATGATACAAATTTAATGACCACCCGAGTCGCAGTATTAGGGGCAGGTTCCTGGGGGATGGCGCTGGCCTTGTTGCTGGCGCGTAATCAACACGCTGTTTCTTTGTGGGGCCACGATACGGCACATATGCAACAAGTTGCGACGATGCGCCATAATCCCAAATATTTTCCCAATGCGACTTTTCCGCCTACTCTAGAAGTGAGGCTTGATTTAGCGGAAGCTGTACATGCCGTAGATCATGTATTATTGGTAGTCCCTAGTCACGCTTTTAGCACCACCTTAGCTGCTATTGCGCCACAGCTAGCCGCTAAAACAGGGGTGTTGTGGGGCACTAAAGGCCTAGACAGCGATGGACGATGGTTACATGAAGTGGCAGAGCAGCATTTAGGAAAGAAGCATAAGCTAGCTGTTCTATCCGGGCCTTCTTTTGCCAGCGAAGTCATTGCTGAAAAACCGACGGCGGTGACCATTGCCGCGAACGATCTCCATTATGGTGAAATCTTGTGCCAATTATTTTCCAATGCTTATTTTAGAGCGTATCAAAGCAGCGATTTAATTGGCGTGCAGTTAGGTGGCGCCGTTAAAAATATCTTGGCCATTGCCGCGGGCATAGTGGATGGTTCAAGTTTAGGTGCTAATGCCCGCAGTGCTTTGATCACACGGGGTTTAGCCGAAATGATGCGTCTAGGACTAGCAGTAGGCGCTCAACCCACGACCTTGATGGGTTTAGCCGGTGTAGGCGATTTAGTGTTGACTTGTACCGACAATCAATCGCGTAATCATCGCTTTGGTTTTTTGCTAGGTCAAGGTTTAACGGTCAAAATGGCTTTAGAGCAAATCGGCCAAGTGGTTGAAGGCGTTAAAACCACCGAGCGCGTGCAACGACTACGTGCGCATCATCAGATCGATATGCCGATTACACAGTGTGTACACGAAGTGTTGCAAGAAACAATCGGTGTCAAACAAGCCTTGCAACAATTAATGGCGAGGCCATTGCGGTTCGAATAAAGCCTATCGATGTATGCAGGATAGGGCTGCGGGCCCTACATGCGTAAAGTTTAATCAGATCCTTTATCCAAAAGCACCCGCGCATTCCTTCCCTAAAACGAGCAGTTTCGCCTACTTTATGGTAAAATAGACGACTGTTGATCCCTAACGAAGAGCGGTGTATGAGCGAGTTAAGTAAAGAAATCTTACCTATTACCATTGAGCATGAATTAAAGCGTTCCTACCTAGATTATGCGATGAGCGTCATCGTAGGCCGCGCTTTGCCAGATGTGCGCGATGGCCTAAAACCGGTGCACAGACGCACCTTATTTGCCATGCATGAGTTGGGGAACGATTGGAACAAGCCATATAAAAAATCCGCACGTATCGTCGGTGACGTCATCGGTAAATATCACCCCCATGGCGACTCGGCCGTATACGATACCATCGTGCGTATGGCCCAGCCCTTTTCCATGCGTTATCTCTTGGTCGATGGCCAGGGTAACTTTGGTTCGGTCGATGGCGATGCTGCTGCTGCCATGCGTTATACCGAAGTGCGTATGTCGCGCTTTGCCCACAGCCTATTAGCCGATTTAGACAAAGAAACAGTCGATTTTGTAGATAACTACGATGGCAGCGAAAGAATTCCCTCCGTTATGCCCACCCGCGTGCCACATTTGTTGGTGAATGGTACCTCCGGTATAGCGGTGGGTATGGCGACCAATATTCCTCCCCATAATTTAGGCGAAGTGATCGACGCCACCGTGGCTTTATTGCTCAATCCTGATTTAAGCATAGATGATCTCATGACCTTTATTCCCGGCCCCGATTTTCCTACTGCGGGTATCATCAATGGCCGTGCGGGCATTGTGCAAGCGTATCGTACCGGCCGCGGTCGTATTTATGTACGAGCTAAAACACACATTGAAACCGATGAACGATCCACTAAAGAAAGTATTATCATCACCGAGTTGCCTTATCAGGTGAACAAAGCAAAATTAATCGAAAAAATTGCCGATCTAGTACGCGAAAAGAAAATCGAAGGCATTACCGCATTGCGCGATGAATCGGATAAAGACGGTATGCGTGTGGTGATAGAGTTAAGACGCGGCGAAATGAGCGAAATTCTGTTAAACCAATTGTACACGCAAACCGCGATGCAAAGTGTTTTCGGCATCAACATGGTGGCTTTGCACGATGAGCGCCCTAGAACTTTAAACTTAAAAGAAATCTTAGAAGCTTTCATTAAACACAGGCGTGAAGTCGTAACCCGCCGTATTATATTTGAATTGCGTAAAGCCAAGGAAAAAGCGCATATCTTGGAGGGTTTAGGTGTGGCCTTGGCCAACATCGAAGAGATGATAGCGATCATCAAGGCCTCTAAGACGGGGCAAGAAGCCAAAGAAGCCTTATTGGCACGTACCTGGGAACCCGGTTGGGTGAAAGCATTGTTATTGGTTAGCGATATTAACGTAACACGTCCTGAGGATTGTGCGCCGCACGAAGGCTTGCATGGCGGCAGTTATCAATTAACCCCTACACAAGTACAGGCTATTTTAGATTTACGCTTACAGCGTTTAACTGGCCTCGAACAAACGAAAATACACGATGATTATCAGGAATTGGTAAAAGTCATCATCGATTTGATGGACATATTGTCGTCACCGGAGCGTTTAAAACTAGTGATCAAAGAAGAACTGTTGGCCGCTAGGGCAGATTTTGCAGATGCAAGACGTACCGAAATCATCGGGGCTCAAGAAGACATTACCATAGAAGATTTAATTACCGAAGAAGATGTAGCTGTAACTTTATCGCATGAAGGGTATGTCAAAGTGCAATCTTTGGATAATTATCGTTTGCAACGACGCGGCGGGCGTGGTAAAGCGGCGACCAAGATGAAAGAAGAAGATTATATAGAAAAACTACTCATTGCCAATACGCATGATACCTTATTGTGTTTTTCTAGTCGTGGTAAAGTGTATTGGTTGAAGACCTACCAATTGCCCGCAGCAGAGCGTATGGCTAGAGGTAAACCTATAGTCAATCTATTGCCCTTAGAAAACGGCGAGCGTATTCAAGCCATTTTACCGGTAAAAGATTTTGCAGCCGATGTAGCGGTCATCATGGCGACGCGCGATGGTTTAATTAAAAAAATCCACGTAGAGCAATTTGCACGTCCCCGTAGCAGCGGCATTATCGCTTTAGATCTATTAGAGGGCGATAGCTTAGTCAATGCAGAATTGGTCAATACCAATCAAGATATTATGTTATTTTCCGACGACGGCAAAGCCATTCGTTTTAACAGCGATGAAGTGCGTTTGATGGGTCGTAATGCACGCGGTGTCATGGGAATACGCTTAAAAGAAAATGCCAAAGTCATCGCCTTGTTAAGCTTAAAAGAGGGTGGTGCTATTTTAACCGCCACCGAAGGTGGCTATGGTAAACGTACCCCCTTGGAAGAATATAGAGCCACAGGCCGTCATGGCATGGGTGTTATTTCCATTATTGTCAATGAACGCAATGGTAAAGTTGTAGGTGCGTCTCAGGTATTTCCTGGCGATGAGGTGATGTTGATTTCCGATCAAGCCACTTTAGTACGTACCAGTGCCGATGAAATCTCACAAGTAGGCCGCAACGCTCAGGGGGTTATCCTGATTCGCTTAGAAGAAAATGAACATCTTATTGCCGTGCAGTCTATTGCAGATGTGGGGGATGCTTTAAATAAGATAGATGCGAGTGCTGATATAGAGGATTGATAGAAATTTAAAATCGCTAATTAGACCGGTACCTATTTTCTAAAGCTTGGGAGTTATCATTATTCAATAAATTAAATGGTTACAGGCCTTAATCCTTGTCTAAAAGAACCTGACCATTATCAGCTCCCCTAAAAATACCGCTACTAAGACCAATGATGGGTAATGCTATAGGTTGTCTATGCAGCAGTCAAAGCACGGTGAGCTGCTTTATCGGTATCAGAGCATCCTAACATACCTAACTCTGTACTGGACAAAAGATTGAATTAGCACAATAAATCTCCAGTTTTAGGGGTAAGAAGTGCAAAGAGAGAGCAGATTTGGGTGATTTTTTGCTTAGTTTGGGTGAAGATGTCGCGAATAAAATC
>JAJXVQ010000037.1 GCA_021782065.1 Pseudomonadota bacterium | reverse complement strand
GCGTTCACGAATGCGCGTATCGTCTTCATTAGCACTATCGGGCGTATTGAGAACTTGTTCCACATGACGTACAATGACGTGATTGGGAATATAACAAACATGGCTGTTTTTGTAGCTGCTCATACGCAATTCGGCAATGGGATAAGCGCCCCCCATGCCAGCCGATACGGTAACGAGCAATGCGGGCTTATGTGCTAATTCTTTATCGCAGATTATAAATAAGTTTTTCATGGCAGGCGGAACCATACCATTCCATTCTGGAACCACAAAAATAAAAGCATCGGCTTGATTTAATTCTTTGGAAACGATTTCATTTTTAGCAGCGAACTGTTCTTGCATGCTTTCAAAGTCATCGTGGTCCCATAATTTAGGCAACAAATCTTTAACGCTGTGTATGCAATGTTTAGTAGTCACTACACTACTGACATATTGTCCTACTTTAGCCGATTGTGCGTTTTGGCGTGAACTGCCGACGATAATGGATATAAACATATTCTTTCCTTTTTAATTACATAATTAGACTAGAGCATTGTCATCCTCGACGCAGTCGGGAATTCAGTTTCAACTCAAGTTTTTTCCTGGATCCCCGACTGCGGCCTTGCGGCCGCGTCGAGGATGACAGACCTCTAGTTTGTGACTACTTTCAGCATTGTTCTCGCATCTTCATTTGCGATAGATACATACTTTATCATAGTCAATACGCACTTAAAAAGCCTCTACAACCCCTATCCCCTGCTCTTGTAATTGACGCACTTGCTCCGCATCGCTGGAGAGCAATCTTATCGTTTTCACCTCCATTATTGTTAACATTTGCGCTGCAGCTTTGTAATTGCGTACATCCGGATATCGCATATCGCAGCAACTATCTTGCGCTAAATACAGTAAAATACCGCTATTATCACTAAAATATTGTATAGACTCCCACAGTTTTTCACCACAAACGCAGGATTCCAATTCCAGTGCACCATTCTTAAAACAACCATGATGCATGGCCACTATGGGTCTTTCCTCAAGGGTAGCTTGTTTAAAAGAAAGCGCTATATGTTCTTTATATGAACACAACCCTTCAAAACTATAAAATTGGCATTCGCCGTTGGTTAGAGGAATACGCACTTTGGTTTTAATTTTAGGGATGGACAAATGCAATATTTGTCTGGTTTTTCGTTTAACATAGACCATAATTATTATCTCCTGCACGATAAGCTATTCATTAAAAAAGTTCAGGGGATAATTTATTAAGTATACAATACATTAAATGTTGAACACTGTCAATAACTTATCATGATTATTCAGTGCTATTCACGTCCCCACCTATATATTGGTATAATGCTCCCTTGTCTCTATACCAATGGACTTTTTGGATAATAGTGTTTAATTTAACCGCAAAACGCAGCCATCACCGCAAAAAGTACCGCACGTATAGGTATTTGCTATTGAGCGTATTGCTATCGCTGTCTAATATTGTACAAGCAGCTTCCACATTATTTGTTTTTACCGTTTCTGGCGTAAAAGAGCCTGTTTCAGAAAATGTACGGAAAAGTCTGGAAAGCTTGCCTAGACGTTTGCCAGATAATGCCAGCGCGCCTGAAGTCGCGGCTGTATTTGATGAAATTAGCAATACAGCGAAAAAGGCATTAGCACCTTATGGTTATTTTACACCCACCATTACCGTCAAAAAGCAGCAAACCAAAAAAAATGAATGGGCTGTGGCTGTCAACATACAGCCCGGGCCACAAACTTATATCAATACCGTACATATTGCTATCACGGGCCCTGGAGAGAAAGATAAGACCTTGCAGCAAGCGCTCAGCGATTTCCCCTTGAAAAAAGGCATGCCTCTGAATACGGATATATATGAACAAAGCAAAAAGAAATTTACAGCACTTGCTAATACTGCAGGTTATATGTCGCCCACATTTACAGAACATGAAATTACGGTTAATAAGACTACACATCTAGCCGACATCAATTTAGTCTTTGATACCGGACCGCAATACTATTTCGGCGCGGTAAAATTTAATCAAAGTTATTATGACAATGCCTTCTTAGAGCGTTTCCCGCAATTTAAAGAAGGCGATGCTTATTCACCCACATCCGTCTTGAAGTTACAAGAAAGCTTGGCTGGAACACCTTATTTTAGTACCATCAGTGTAGATCCTCAGCAAACTACAGACAGTACTGATATTCCTATTTGGGTTGATTTAACCCCCAGTAAAGCCCAATCCTATAATTTCGGTGTGGGTTATGGTACAGATACAGGACCACGATTAACTGCTTCATGGGATCAACGTCATGTAACCGATACCGGCCAATATTTTAAAGCTTTCATGCAATTGTCCACTGTGCAAAGCACTGTCGATCTACGGTATATTATTCCAGGCAAAGATCCGGTCAATGAGCAATACTATATAGGCGCAAGTTATCAGCAACAGTCATATCCTCACAACAATAAAGGTGAAACAGAAAAATTCACGATAGGCAAACAGCAACTATGGGGCACTTGGACTACTAGCTCCAATCTGAGCATACAACATGATCGTTATAGTTTATTAGGAGATCCTTATCGTAACACTTCTATGCTCTTACCCAGTGTTACTTTGTATAAAACCAGTTATGACGATGTGGTTTTCCCCCGAAACGGTTATAGTATTAATCTTACTATGCGTGGCGCCAGCACCGCCACCTATTCAGATACTAATTTCGTGCAGGCAGAATTTGCGCCTAAATTGATTTTAAGTCCTTTTGATTTTAGCCGTATCATCTTACGTTCCGATCTGGGTTATACCGCGGTTGCGGATCCGGCCACCATTCCATTATCACTGCAATTTTTTGCCGGTGGTAGCGACAGTATACGCGGTTACGATTATCAACAAATAGGTCCAGGCCGTTATTTATACGTAGGTAGCGTTGAATACCAACAACACGTTTATAAAGAATGGTGGGGTACTACTTTCATTGATGCCGGTAATGTAGTCAACAATTTTGGCAATCCACAATATAACGTCAATGGCGTGCAACAACCCGATGCCAATTTATCAGAAATGATCAACAGAAGCGTAGGTGTGGGTGTCATGTATGCTTCTCCTGTAGGCCCTATTGAATTGACTGTGGCAAAACCAATTGGAAACAACGCCGGTAATGGATTTTCTGTTCAATTTATAATGGGAGGGAATATCTAATGAAATGGGTGTTTAGCCTGCTGCGTGCTCTACGAGTAGTCCTCATGTTGTTGCTGTTAGGGCTCACTGTACTTATCTATGTGATACTGGAAACCCCATATGGCTTAAAGCTGGTGAATACTTTTTTACCCCTGATCTTACCCTTTACTTTAGAAATCGATGCGCCACGTGGGGCACTATTAGATAACTTATACGCGGATAAAGTCGTGTATCGCGATGAGGTGGTTGAAGTAACCGTTAAAAATCCTTCGTTGCGCTTAGACGCCATACGCTTATTTTCCCGTGAAATTAAAGTCGATAATGTCATCGCTGACGATGTTAGCGTCATTTTGTTGGAAGATGGCCAACGCAGTACCTTGACGCGCGCCAAGCTATTAAACGACTTAACACTACCCTTTTCGATTAAATTAACCAATAGCTCGCTTAAACACTTAGTCGTGGGCGAACATGATCAAACACCGTGGGTGAATTTACAACAAGCCAGCGTATCGGCTTTGATGAATGGCGAGCCGCGTTTTACCTTAAATGCCGAATGGAATGAAGGTCAACTGCATCTTATTCCCGATGTGCCCTTGCACAGTGTCAATGGCCAGTTCAGCATCGATGGCAAACTGCCCAATTATAGCACTTCTTTTAATTCACAGTTACAGTTCGGTACTCAAAAAAATACAGTGGTAGCGCTAATAGGCCAGGGTGATTTTAGCGGTTTAAACTTAAGCACAGTGAATTTACGTCAAACAAAAGATACGGTTGATGCCCCTATGCGAGTTACTTGGTTACCGCATGTTCAATGGACCATTCCCAGCGTAACGGGCAAAATCCACAATTACCCCGTGAGCGGCCATATTGCCATGCGTAGTGATAATGATCATTGGCAAATTGATGACAGCGAAATTAAAGTACACGATGCCTCGTTGCAATTGAATGGGAAATACCAACAACAAGCACAATTTAATTTTAAACTGGCTATTCCGCATATGGAAACTTTAATTGCAGACAGCAAAGGTCATCTTTTTGCTAATGGCGAATGGACTGGCACAGCAGCCAGCCCACACATAGATGCCACCATCAATGCAGGAGATGTATTCATAGATCAAAGCTTATCGCTACAACGTTTGCAAGGACAGCTACAAGCAAGATCCGTTTACCCATTAGATGCGGATAATTATTGGTCACAATTTGAATTTACGACTGAACTCCTTGCTAATCAAGTCAAGGTAGGCGCAGAAAGTTTAGATACAGCCAAGTTGCAATTTAAGGGTTCATTCGATCCGGCACGCGCAGCCACACTGCATGCTGAAGTCAAAAATTTACATGTAAATGATTCGCCCATAGAATCAATCATTCTAGATATCAATAATAAAAATGCCATCCAAAAAGCCAATATGGCACTCGTCTGGGGCAGTAGAAAATTAACGGCGGCCTTAAGCGGACAATATAAAAATCAAACTTGGCAAGGTGCCTTGGATAGTTTCCAAACCAATTTTAATGTGAGCTTACAGAAAAAGAATTCTATTGCAATCAGCAATAATGAATTACAAGTCAATACCACTTGTTTCAACATGAATAAAGCCATGCTGTGTGGTGATGTGAATTGGCAAAAAGATAAAAGTTTGACTGCCAAAATGAATGGTAAAAATATTCCCATTAATACCATTACCCAATTTTTCTTGCCTAACCAAAAAGTAACGGGTACTTTTTCTGTAGACGCCAGTATCTCGGGAGATGGTCATTATATTCAAAATGGTGGTTTTCATTTTTCTTTATCAGATGGCAAAGTGATAGCAGACAGCGATGACAAGCCCATCACTCTACCCTTTCGCGCCAGCCATATCGATGTAAGCCTTTCTCAAAAGGGTTTATCAGCGGACGGCGATTTAAATATGCTAGACCAGCCACCTATACGTTGGCAATTATTAGCACCTAAACTTAATCTAAGCGATTCCAATTGGGCTAATAACCCCATCAGCGGCTATTTACAATTCAGCACCAGACAACTGGGCTTGCTCGCCAAAGCCTATCCACAATTAAAAAACTTAAAAGGACTGCTATCTGCCGATATGAAAATCAGCGGCACGCTGGCTGATCCGCAACTTCTAGGAAATGTGCAACTGAAAGAAGGACAATTGGATGTGCCCGCTTTAGGTTTACATCTGACCCCTATAGAATTTAGCGCACAAGCACAAAATAATAAAATCACCTATAATGGGCGCGTCAGCACTAACCCAGGCATATTAACGATACAAGGATATACCGATTTAAATCCAGACAGTCGTAAAACTGAATTGCAAATCAATGGCAATGCGATTACCGCCATGAATACGTCAGAATATCAAGTCAGCGCTTCACCACAGTTACATTTAACTTGGTTGAATGAATTATTAACGGTAGAAGGTCAAATCACTATTCCTAATGCAAAAATAAGCCCCATCGATTTAGGTGAAACGGTTACTCTATCCAGTGATGTCGTCTTTGTAACGGGTAAAGAAAAGAAAGTAAAAACACGTTTACCCATACGTACCCATGTCAAAATCATTTTGGGCGATAAAGTTTATCTGAGTGTGAAAGGCTTAACATCACGCTTAACGGGGAGCGTGGATGTACAAGAAAATGAAAATAGCTCACAAACAACCGGTATAGGGCAAATTAACATGGTCGATGCCCGTTATAAAGCGCGTGGCGAAGATTTAACGATACGCACGGGCCGTGCTGTTTTTACAGGTGGCCCAGTGACTAACCCTGGTCTGAATGTAGAGGTGACTCGTATAGTTAGTACCTATATAGCGCCCAATAATATCACTGGTTCAGGAGAAAAAAATCCATCCGCCTATAGTGGCGCATTACAAAGCGATGTACTCTTTGGCGCTCGTATTACAGGCACTGTGGATGCGCCCGTTACTATTTTCTTCTCTGAACCCGCTGGATTTACACAATCACAAATTCTATCCTATTTGATATTGGGTAAAGGAGAATCTTCTGGTTCTGATTTTGACACAACTTTATTATTAAAAGCTGTCTCATTCTTAGATATAGGCGGCAAAGAAACAGCCGCAACCAAGAATGGTTTGCAAAAAGAATTAGGCCTAGATGAGATAGCGGTGCAATCGCAGCAAGAATACAGCGCTCAAAGCCAATCACTGGTGGACAATACTTCTCTGGTATTAGGTAAAGCCTTGTCACCTAAATTGTTCGTAGATTACAGCATAGGGCTGATCGAACCTATTAATATTTTGCGTATACGTTATCAGCTGTCTAAACATTTTATCCTGCGTTCTGAATCTAATACTAATGCGCAAGGTATAGACGTGTTTTATAGTATTGAGCGGTGAGCGGTTATTCACATATCTCAGTATGACTAGACCTAGGGCAGAATCGTTATAGTTCATCGCTGGTCGGGTCCTGTCACGTGACACCCCACCAGAGCTATTGCGCTTTGTGTTCAGTAATTCATATCCATTCGTATTTTCGGTGTAACGACTAGAACTATAACGTTGTCATCCTCGACGAAGTCGGGGATCCAGTTTCAAATCAAGTTTTTCTGGATCCCCGACTGCGGGCTCGCGGCCTGGTCGAGGATGACAAATGTGCGAGGCATAGGTTCAAAGCAATCATTGCCGACTATGGCTTTGCGCCCTAATGATATGGGGAGTTAGAGTACACGCATCACTCATCCTGCGGATCGACAACAAAAATACCCGGTGCGTTGCGTAGGTATTCTTTATAATCCATGCCGTAGCCGAATATATAGCGATCTTCTACTTGCAAACCATAGAAGTCAGCTCTTTCTAAACCGCCAGGCTCACGCACATGTTCTTTATCGACCAATACGGCCGTTAATACTTTGGTTGCGCCTTGTTCTTTGCAATAATCAACGATAGCCGCTAAGGTTAAGCCGCTATCCAAGATGTCATCGACGATGAGAACCGTTCTGTCTTTAATTTCAAAACTAGGACTCGCCTTCCATTGTAAATTGCCACCCTTAATTTCACCACAATAACGTGAGGCATGTACATAATGCAACTCTAAAGGAAAATCTAAGCGCAATAATAAACTACCCATAGGCACTAAACCGCCAATCATAACGCACAATAAAACTGGATTGTCATTGGCTATGGCTTGATGAATATCAGTGGCCATGCTATCTATAGCTAATTCAACTTCTTCTCGCCGATATAAGCAAGTGGCGCGTTGATAAACTGCTTTGATATTTTCTGGTAACATAGTATTCATCCTATTTTTATTCCTAATATATCTGTCGTACTCGAAGCTGCGAACTTGAACCCATACATTAATTTTTAACTAAAGCTTTGTCATATTGGTTTGAGCGCAATTTTATAATACTTTCGCTACGATCAAACGTAGCATCTACTGTAACTGCTTCTACACATTCTTGAATACCTGGATGATCATTACATAATAACACCAAATCACAACCCGCGTTCAATGCCCTCTGTAAGCGTTGTGAATAAGTGCCCATCCCTACTGCTCCTCCCATGCCCAAGTCATCGCTAATAATAACTCCTTTAAATTGACATTGCTGGCGCAAAATATCTTGCATCCAAATGGAGGAAAAGCCAGCGGGTTTATCATCTACTTGTGGAAAAACGATGTGTGCTGGCATTATAGCATCTAGCGCATTTTCTTTTATCAATCGCATAAAGGGGATTAAATCATCTGCCGCCACCTGGGCATAACTGCGATCATCCACTGGCAAGCCATCGTGCGAGTCTACGGTCACATCGCCATGGCCCGGAAAATGCTTGCCGCAGGTTTTCATACCGGCTCTATGCACACCCTCACACCAGGCTTTGGCCATAACCGTCACGATATCCACATTTCGATTAAAGCTTCTATCGCCAATCAAGCTTAATTTATTTTTATTTAAATCGATAACCGGTGCAAAACTCATATCTACACCTACGGCCAATAATTCTTGTGCCATGCAAAAACCCCATTCATTCGTTTGTTGCAGGGCTGCTGCAGAATCACTTTCATAAAGAGCACCCAATTGCCCTAAATTAGGCAGACGGGTAAATCCGTTGATAAAGCGTTGCACGCGCCCACCTTCATGATCTACCGACACCCACAACTCGGGTGAACGTAAAGCTTTAATTTCGGCAACCAAAGCGCGCAGTTGCGCCACATCGTTATAGTTGCGTGCAAACAAGATAACGCCGCCAATGAGCGGCTGTTGCAATAGTATTTTGTCTTCGTAGGTTAGCGTTTGTCCTTTGATACCTACAATTAACGGTCCTAGCATTATTTTTTATCCTTCCCGGGGTCTATATAGATGCTGCTGGATAATGGTGTAATTTTGCTTGCAGGTTGCACGCGTGCAGTGATTTTACCGCTGGCGGCTTTTTCAACTTCATCGATACGCAACACGGTATGCATAGGGATATAGGTTCTTTTGACACCCTTGAATTGTTCCTTTAAACGTTCTTCGCTGGGATCGACCACAATGCTGGTGGTTTCACCAAATACTAGGTTTTCTACAATAATAAAGCCAAACATATCTGATTCAGCTACATTTTTGGCATACATTTCAACTACGTTGTCATTTTGTATAAAAGTAATTTTATACAGTATTGCGTTTGTTTTACTCATTTAGTACCTTAAATTGTTTTAGCTTATCAGGGTCACCAAACACCCTTCTTCGACCATATCAAAGAGATCGATTATATCTAAATTACGCATGCGGATACAGCCCCTAGAGCCGGGCTGTCCAATAATTGTGCTATCTGGCGTGCCGTGTATGTAAATATGTCGGTTGCGCGTATCGCGCTGCCCAAAACGATTGTAGCCGGGCTCTAATCCCATCAGCCATAGGATACGCGTTAATATCCAATCTCGCCCAGGTTCCGCTGCTTCTAATTGCGGTGTATAGATTTCTCCCGTAGCGCATCTGTATACAAAAACGGTGTTAATGGGCGCATCGGCGCCAATTTTGCGATAAATCATGTGACGGCCTAAGGGTGTTTGCTCACTACCCATCTGCTGCCCTATGCCATTTTTACCACTGGAAATAATGTACCGTGCTAAACAATCTTTGCCTTCGTGCAACTCTAAAGTTTGTAACTTTAAGTTAATTATAATCTCTTTGCTCATGTATTTTTCCAAAAGGTACTATATACTGTAATCATTGTCAGTTCAGAAGGATCATACCATGAAATCAATTCTTGTTTTATATTATAGCCGCTTTGGCGCTACTAAAACCTTAGCTCAGCTCATTGCGCGCGGCATCAGTGAAATAGATGGTGTTGAAGCGACCATTCGAACGGTTCCTAAAGTCGATGTCACTACCACGCAAATAGAACCCTCTATTCCAGAAGAAGGCGCACCCTTCGTGACTTTAGAGGATCTACGACGCTGTGATGGCCTGGCTCTAGGCAGCCCCACTCGTTTTGGTAATATGGCGGCCCCTTTAAAACACTTTTTAGACAGTACTAGCGGTTTGTGGATGGAAGGCGCCTTAGTGGGCAAACCTGCTATCGTTTTTACTTCAACCAGCAGTTTGCACGGCGGCCAAGAAACAACTCTTTTATCGATGATGCTACCCTTATTGCATCATGGCATGGTGATTGCAGGTATACC
>JAJXVQ010000036.1 GCA_021782065.1 Pseudomonadota bacterium | reverse complement strand
AGATTTTATTCGCGACATCTTCACCCAAACTAAGCAAAAAATCACCCAAATCTGCTCTCTCTTTGCACTTCTTACCCCTAAAACTGGAGATTTATTGTGCTAATTCAATCTTTTGTCCAGTACAGAGCAATACCACACATAATTTTGTGCATCTTAAGGAAATCTTAATAATCCTCATCCGATTCATTGTATAATGGCCCTAATAGGAGTGCACATTTAGGTGCAAATGGTCGCGTAAGGCTGAAATGAACCTAGGTTTACGCACAATCCCCGTAGGGGCGGTTCGTGAACCGCCCGAAACAAACCACGGGGTTCAGTTTTACGCGATGTTATAGCCCGGTGTTGATGCAGGATGGTTTCTTAAACCGAATGCCCTTAACATCAATGGTCGGAATGAGATGAAATAGTTATTTTTGAGAGAGGTGAATTATGGCAGCTGCAAAAGAATACACGGAAGAGTGGCTTAATAAGCTCATGGCTACAAGCCAGGAAGCTTTAGCTTTATTAAGGTCAAAAGATCCTGTAAGAGTGGCTGCAGGAATGGACCTACTCAAGAAGAATCTTGAGAATTACAATGGCGCGGCCCAAGGACTTAGTAAACAAACTAAGCTAAGCCTATTATCCGTAGCACAGTTACAAGTCCAACAAAGCATGGCTCTAACGTCGGGTCAGCTCGATGCAACCGACCCTGTAAAAGTAGCAGACGTCATCAGCCGTCTTGAACAGCTTCAAAGATGTGCACAATATTGTCTATCTCCTCCCTCCAGAGGAAAGACTGCTATTGAGCCTAGCTCGAGCAACATCACGCAATATCGTTTCAATGAAATGTTGGCCCATGCCGGCATTGGGGACACTCCGCATCAAAAACAACTCGTCCAACTCAATGCCATAGCGAAGAAACCCGCTTCAACCGCTGCGGAGCTGGAAACGAAGTTAAGAGACCTCGAAGCTCTTAAACAAGAAGTCACTGATAAGCGTAACGAACTATTGCAAGCAAAGGTAGACGCAACTCATATAAGAATAAGCCTATCCTGGGCTCAAGCGCAAAACAATGAACAATACTATACTGAGTTGCTTACAGCAATAGAACAACCTCCTTTTTCAACTGCGGCTTTCCTTGACTTTACTACTAAGTACACCAACCTTTGGCAAGGTGTTGGCAGCGATGTCAACGCCGTAATAGCTGCACTTCAAAAAAACCCGCCCATGCCGCTCCCCGAACTCAAAGCATTAGTGCAGTGCGAATTGGCTAACCAAAAAGTAGCTATTGATGAGGCGATGAGAAGAGAAGAGAGTCCTGTTCAATGGGTCGAAAACGAAAGAATCTTAGGCAAAATAGATCAAGCAATTTACGATACACAACAAAAATTAAGATTAGGTAATGCGGCAGCACCATACTTGGCTCGTCGAGAAGAAATGCTGACGAATGCAAAGTTCGAATGGCGAGGCACTAGCACAGAGATAGCCGAGGTTGAAAAAGCGCTTGCAACCTACAATCAACATAAAGCACTCAATGACGCGCTTAAGCGATGGCGGAATCAGAATCCTATGTATAGTGCAAACGGCATAAGTAATATGGCTAGCTTGAGCAACGATATAAAAGTTACTATATCTGATACTGATTTGGCTGCTCTTACCGCGGAAAGAGATCGCCTCGGGAGAGATATGTCTATAAAAGAACTCTCCGACTTCCTACAAAAACAAGAAGACGCATCGTTTAATGCAGTCTCTAAACTTATCGCTGATGGCAAGATAGGTCCAGAATTAGCCGAGCAGTGGAAAGACAATGAAAAAGAGATTGAACATTATTCAAAAATTAAAAATTTCGAAGCTGCAGAGAAAAAGTTGCTTGCAGAACGAGAAGACTTTCTGAATAAATTGTTGGCCGATGTTTATGCTAAAGGCCATGACTCAATGGGGCATGAACTACTAGGAATGAATCTTCAGCTAGAAAAAAACGAATCAGCTTTAGCTGCCGTTCTGAGCGCTAATACCACTAAGACTTATACTATTGCCACTATACACCAATTGATGGGAAACAGTTCTTTAATCGCCAACGGTCCTCTGGCTACAAAGCTGGCTGAACTTCAAGGCCCTCCTGAGCAAACTATCTCACGAGAGGACTTAATTAAAATTCTAAAGAAAGATCAAGAGTTTATACTCGCAAAAATAAATGGACTTATAACTGGCGCAGATCAGGCTGTAATATCAGCTCAAAAAAAATATGAATGGTTTAAGATGAACAAGGACCTAAAGCTGAATAGTGAGAAAATGCAAAGGCTAAAGGATGATCATGATACTCCAGCAGAACTTAAAATTTCACACACAGACTTCAAGGCGGTTATGGCGGTATTGAATGACAATAGCAGCCTACCAGCCGATACAGCCTACACGCCTGTTGATAAGGATGACATTTACAAAGGCGGAACGCTGGAACCAAAACCAGGTACTGGCAGCTATACAGCCAAGTTTGAAAAAGATGGTAATGTAAAAATCACCGGTAAAGACGCGCACACCAAGGGCGTGGACGCCGTGCTGACGGTCTTTAGGAAAGCGAACATTAAGGCTGTGGATATAGACTGCCCTAAAACGGCTGGCAAGGTGAATGAGGACAAAATGCTTTCCGTTATCCAAGCAACCCTAAAAAAAGACATTGCGCCTGTGATGAAGAAAGACGGGAAAATTATTCCAGCGAATGAAACCTTAGAGTTTATTTTGACGAAAGCTAAAACAGATCCTCGTTACACACCCGTAGCGCAAGCCTATGCGACTGCTATTATGAATTCCGGCGATACTGCTTTGATGGCGCAACTGACTCACAATTTAACTGCTAAGCAAAAAAGCGCACTAGAAGCAATGCCTCCGAGTAAGCGCGGTAAAGCAATTGTTTCGGCGGTGATACAACATTCCGTCGACAGCGCGCCAAACGAGCCGTCAGCGGTAAAGAGACTTTTTGGGAATCCTAGTCCTGGGTTAAGGCCAGCTGGGGGAGGGAAAAGTATGGCCGAACATATAATGGGGGTCCCTAAAGAAGAAGCCGATCCAACAGCGGTGCATCATCGACCTTTGACTCCTGGCCCCAGTTAATCTGTTTATAACTGAGCGTCGATTTCCCGAGCCGCACGCGTCAGCAAGCGGAGAATGTTCAGGGAGCGGATGTTCAAATATTTCGCTACTGATGGTCGCGGCTCGGGAAACGTTGCGGGCTGGGGAATATCCGCTCCCTGACGGTCGCGGCTCGGAAATAGGGCTCCAGCCTGGGGCCATGACTCCCCAGGCCAGAGCGAGTACGGTGTGCTATTGCGCTTGGTCTTGAAATGGCTCCAAGGCTACCACGCACCGACTTAGACAGCTCTTTTCGCTAAGGCGCATTTCCGGGCGGGGAAGGATGCAACCTTAGAGCAGCTAAGCCATGTCGCGCCCAAGTTGGATGAACGCTGCATCCGCGCTTTATTCGTTGAACGCCTATAATCACTCATAGCACTTTAGCCCAAACTCAACGGGAAATGACAAAGGCCGACTCAAAAGAGCGCACAGCTACACGCGCTCCGGATCTGGCGAAGACAGAGCCTAAATAGTGGCCGTTGCCATTTGAGCCGTTTACGCTAAAGCGAGCGTAACAGGCAAAAACGAAACAGCCACTAGGTCTTCCGCAACCCCCTAGCCGTGTTGGGCGGTGTTTCACACCATAATCCGGCCGGGAATGTTGGAAATTCCGTATATTGGTTTAATATACGGCCATAGTGTTTGGGAACATAGCTAGGAATGCGATATTCCTGTTGTGCGAATGCGAGGAAGTGCGATAATATGCGCATAGCTTGAACGTCTCCGTATGGTTAAGAGATGTTTAGGTTAGCAGCTTGCCGGGCCTCATCACCCGGTTTGCTGCGTCTATTTCCTACAATAGACACCCACCGTAATGTGCTCTTGCGCCGATTTTAAAAACTTAAAACCCACACTTAGCACACACCGTCATTATCCTCCATTGGCATAAAAATTCAAGTCTTTTTAGCCTTTTTTTAAAAATATTTTTCGCTTTTCGTTGGCGTTAACTCTAGGGCTTGTAGCCATTTGGTTTATCGGCTGTATTCAGTTTTCGCTTCGACAAACCAAATGGCTACAAGCCCTAGAGTTAACGGTTGTTTAAGCGTAGGTCTGAGGTGCATTCGCGCGGCGCGGAAATGAATAAAGCGTAACAAATTTTCGTCCACTCATCCGCTGTGGTATTTTATCCGTTCTAGGTCGCGGCTCGGGCAAGGAAGTCGTGGTGGTGCACGAATAACCGGCAACGTATTTTAGCCGCGATGTATCCCTAGCCGCGCGCGTCAGCAAGCAGAATGGGGAATCCAGATCCACAGTCAAAATGACTAACCTCAGTTCGGATAGGGGAGTGATGTAAACTTTTGAAAATATTGACGAAGGGATCGGCCGTTGTTCTATTTTGCACTCAAAATGTAACGGATTTTGAAGGATGCAAGATGATAACAACGCCGATCATAGATGATTTTCTGTGATAGGGATGACGTTTACAAGGGGTTCTCAAAAAATAATTCTGTATACATTCTACCCAGCGCGGCGCGGGTTAGCCCACCTAGAACCGACATGCTATACTGTATACGCAAGTTATTTTGAATAAAAGGTTCCTCTATGCCCATTCTAGGCCGTAAAATTGAGTGTACACACGCTGTTTTTAGCAGGTTGGTACGAGACGGTTGTCTTTTAGTCGATAAATCGCTCATCATTAAAGAGTTTTTTGAGGCTGAAGTGGTGGCGCTATTATTACGCCCGCGCCGCTTCGGCAAAACCCTAACTTTGTCCATGTTGCAGCATTTTTTTAGCGCCGAGGTAGCGGGCGTATCCACGGCGGATCTATTCAGCAATTTTGCCATTGCCAAGGTGGATAACGGCGAATTTATGCGTCTACACCAAGGGCAGTATCCGGTTATTTCCATTACCTTCAAAGATTTGAAAGAGCCTACTTTAGAGGAAGCTATTGATGGCATGCGGGTTTTGATTCAGAAAATGTATAGGGAGCATCAAAAACTACTGCGCTCTGAAAAATTGAGTACAGAGGATAAAGCCCTATTTCAGACTTATCTATCAGGGTTGCCTAACAAAAGTCAATTAGAAGAAGCCTTGCAGCTTTTAAGCGAATTTCTGTATAAAGCGCACGGCAAGAAAGCAATTATACTCATCGATGAATACGATTCGCCGTTAACGGCGGCTTATGTTTATGGCTACGTAGAAGAATTAAGTAACTTTATGCGCAATGTTTTTAGCAGCGCCCTTAAAGATAATATTTATTTAGAAAAAGCATTGATGAGTGGTATTTTACGTGTTTCTAAAAACCAGATGTTATCGGAGCTTAATAATTTAAAAGTGTATACGTCATTAGACGATGCCTATGGTTCTTATTTTGGCTTCACCGAAGCCGAGGTAGCAGAATTAGTAGAAGCGGTGGGAATTACACATGGCTTAGAAGACATACGCCGATTTTATAACGGCTATTTCATGGGTAAAACGGTGGTTTACAACCCCTGGTCGCTGTTAAATTATTTAAGCAATAAAGAGCTAGGGCCTTACTGGGTTTTAACTTCCAATGATACCGTGTTAAGAAAAGTGCTGGTTAACAGCAGCGAGGAAACCAAAGACAAACTATCGCGCTTGATGCAGGGTGAGAATATTACGGATACGGTGGATGTTAATTTACGCTATGAAGATTTAATAGATAAAAAAGAATCACTGTGGACATTGTTGTTGTTTGCAGGGTATTTGACGGTAGTTAATAAGGAGCGGGATGGCTTACAATGGCGCTGCCAGCTTAGAATACCGAATCTAGAAGTGTTGGCACAATACACCAGTATTTTTAGGAGTTATTTAACCGAAGACTTAGGAACAACAAAGTACGATACCTTTTTAAAAAGCCTGTTGGCGGGCAAGGTGGAACAATTTACGGCGCTGTTAAGCGAGTATTTGCTCGATTCTTTCAGCGTAAAAGACACGCCTGCTATTTTTAACGCCGAGAATATTTATCATGCCTTAATGTTGGGCCTAGTCGCCAGCATACGAGAGACCCATCATGTGGATTCTAAGAGAGAAAGCGGCACGGGGTTTTACGATCTGTTGTTAACCCCTAAAACGGCAGCGCATTCGTTGGGTATTTTATTGGAGCTGAAATATCTTAAAATAACCTCGACTCAAGATCCGGTCAAAATACACGCTTTATTGAAAGAACATGCCGAAAGAGGCTTAAAGCAAATAGAGGACAGGCAATATGAAACGGTACTAAAACGCAGCCCGCAGGTAACGCAACGGTTAAAAGTATGCATGACCTTTTCGGGAAAGAATGTGCTGTCGCTGCATCAATTTAAGGATTTAAACACCAAGACCGAGAGTAAACCACAATTTTGCAGCTTTGAACGAAAAATAGATAAAGAATATTAGTCGTAACAGCTTTCGATGTGAAAGGCACGCATCCGGAAAAATTTTATCATGGTTTTGTGTTGGGTGTAAGCGCGAGTTTACTAGGGCTTGTTGACATTCAGTTTTCGCTTCGACAAACCAAATGTCAACAAGCCCTAATTTTCATTATATTCACACGAAGATAAACACCAAAAGGCTATAATAGCTTATTTTTTAAACAGAAATAGCTCGTTTCAAAGCATTTTAAAAGATCACGGGAATGTAGCTTCTACGCCTCTTAAGAAAGTCTTAATAATCTTCACCTCTTATTTATTGTATAATATAGAGAATATAACGGTCGTGTACGTTAGGCGGTTTTTACCTAATGGTATCGGTTGAATCCCTAGCGATTCGCGAACCGCCCCTGCGACGGGCCCAGGATGGGGTTTTACACGTAATACCCGTGTAGTAAGCGCCCATGGGCGTTATACGGCCATATTGAGCCATGGGCGATACTAGGCCTTCAATGCGAATCAGTAATTTAGAGGTGAAAGATGAAAGAAGAACTAAACGAACAACAAAGAATGGATTTAGTCAACACCGTTGCAAGAGCGCTGGGCGTTGCAGGAGCAGTTGCTAACGATAAGATACTAGGTGTTATCCGCATACTTTCTGACGCCAAATTCCTTACAGGGGAAGAGAGTTTTGCGACTTCTATACGCCACAAAACCCTAAACGAGAGCATGCACATAAATACAGAAAATGCAAAGAAAAGGGCTTACGCTATAAATGTAATTGTTGAGCTAATTAATGCCGACCCGGGTATAATCCCCGAAGAAAAAGAACTAGCTATACAATGTATTGAGGCTATGAAGAAGCAATCTCACGATCCAAGGGCCCAAAAGTTCCTTTTAGCTTTGATAGAGTGGTCTACATGCCGTTTGAATAGTGGGAAAGATGGTTTCACGGATGATGTCGGAGTGGTTTATGTACACCCTCTGAAATCTATTCTCGAACTGGGACAAGCGTTAATTTCGTCTTCGTCGCAGCTGCCTTCGAGCTCAAGTTTGTCCTCAAGCTCACCTCCTTGGCGTCCTCATACAGGAAAATCTGATACGAAAAGTTTACTACAGGACGTACTTAAGCTAGCTGGGCGGGCTGTTGCCCAGTATTACAAATCTCTTCCAGATAAAAAGATAGAGCCAACGAAGGCTGAAAAGAACTTAGATAGAGTTCTACAGCTCTTTTACGAAAAGGGTAATGGAGAGGTTAAGGAGGAGGTAATAAAAGTGCGCGCATGTCTTAAATCCTTAGCTTTAGCAGTGAAAAAGGGGCAATGTACTGAGGAAGATTATAATAAGGTGAGAGTGGCGATGGAAAACTTATACAGCGCCGTAAACGCACAAATCGCCGCCGAGACAGCTCAAGCCCCTCTACCAAAGAAGGGGTTGTTTGGAAAAGCAAAATCATCAACTTCTTCATCAAAAGAAGAGAAAAAGGAAAAAGAAAAGGAAAAAGAAAAAGAAGAGAAAGAAGATAAAGAAGATCTTTCATCATGGCCCCTGGTTTCGCTTGAAACTTTCGGTGACGACATTGAAGAAGACTTTATAGAAGAAGACGAGGAAGTTAAAAAAATAAATGCTTTTTTTGATCTATGTGTCGCCGTATTGCCCTATAGAAAAAGCGATATTCTGGGTCGGCGCCATCAAACAGCCATCATTGTAGCAATATCTAGCCTGACAGGGTATACATCCGAAGAGATAGGCAAGAGGTGTCCCACCCCCAAAGATGTTGTGCGAGAGGTGGAATCTTTAATCGCTCGCGGGATTAATCCTTTCTTAAACTATTTAAGCACTGCGGATGGGGATCAATTCCTGAAGCTATATAAAGGTTGGAAAGGAGATCACAAGGCTAAAAAAACCGGGGAGTGTATTTCACAATTGAAAAATATAAGGGTTGCTGTATTGCATGAGTATGAAAGGGAGGCGAAGGGATTGGATGAGTGGATGGAGGGACAAAGAGATACTGCAGAATATAGTTCAGGTGATGAACACGAATTGGTTAAACTCCTGAAGGAAGAAGAACCTGCTAAGCTCGATTCTAGCCTATCTGCTGCAGGAGCGGGCTCGAAGCCCCACGGCACTGGTAAGGGCGAAGAAAACGAAAGCGAGAGTCAGGGTAGAACAATCGATAATGGAGAAGTTGATGATGAAGAAAGCGATGATGATGAAGAAAACGATGATGATGAAGAAAGCGATGATGATGAAGAAGACGATGATGATAAAGAAAACGATGAGGATGAAGTCGATGAGGGTGAAGTCGATAAGGATGATGAAGAAAGTCTTGATCAAGTAGTAGACAATGCTATTACTTGGTTAAATAGGACACGCCTATTTTTAGGTAGTGCAAATCCGGATTCGGTACAAACAAATGTAGATTTCTATCTGCAAAGCACGGAAGCGCATTTAGCCGCGCTCGAAATGGCATTGGCTGAAGCCAACCCCAACATGCCTAATTTACAGCAGCTACAGGGAGCGGCAGAAACGGCTATCCAAGGCTTAAACACGACAATAGCCAATCTGGAACAAGCACAATTTGCCGCGCCTGAGAATCGACGTAAGGTGCAGAACCTGAGGTGTCGATACGAAGAAGTTAATACTCTGCTGAGGTACGCACTAAAACAACTTGCCGACGCTTCTTCACCTAGACAGAAAATAGAGGCTATAAATAAATGTAGAGGAGCGCTAGAAGAAGCGCGTGGCGCCTTAGCCAAGGCGCTTGCTGATATTAGCACTAGCGATCCTCCTATAATTGGAATAGAAAGGGTAAAAGAACTTGGAAAAGCTTCTTTGGATGTATGTGATTACCATCTTGGCCGTTTTCCCCACGAATACCAGGAAGCATGCGACGCATTAGCGGACAATCTCGAAGGAAAAACAGCAGAAGCAAAGGCTTGCCGAGATACCATATTGGCTGACATAGGTAAGGCTTCCCCCCTAGAAATAATAACCATAGCCAATGCAGGAATGCTAAAGAAATATCACACGGACCTTAAGCTCGCCCTTGTAGAGGCAATCGTTGTGCCATCAGGTGCAGTGGGGGATATAGAGCGGAGGCGCAAGGCTGTAAAAACAGAACTGCGCGAACTTAAGGCGGCGATAAAAGCGTTAGAAAGCGCAGAAAAAAAGGCAGTAGTGAATCAGGAAAAAGTAGGGATTCTTGAGGGCCTAATAGCAGACACAAACGCCAAAATAGCTGCGGCAGAGGAGGCCGTTCGGGAAGAAACACGTCCTTCAGACCAAGTAAGGGCTATAGAGGAACAGCTTGCTGTTCTAACTCAGCATAAAAGGAACATCAAGGAAGCACAGGATGCACTCGCATCTGTAGCGGGAGTGGATGCAGAGAAAGCCCGCGTAAATGGTGAAATAGATAAACTTGACGAAGAGCTTAAAAAGCTCAATGCAGCAAAAGCACTGCTGCCGGCAGACCCACATCCCCATATAGCCTTGCCAGACGAA
The DNA here is from genome assembly GCA_021782065.1 of Pseudomonadota bacterium. The sequence goes on along the minus strand of JAJXVQ010000036.1, from coordinate 17 downwards.
GACGATGCCGAAGCAGA
>JAJXVQ010000035.1 GCA_021782065.1 Pseudomonadota bacterium | reverse complement strand
GGGGGTTGATCAGCCTAGAATTAATAAGCTACTCGCTGGTCATATTGAACTATTTACCATTGATAAGTTGGTGGTTATGCTTGCGCGAGCAAAGATCCATGTGACTTTAAGTATAGCGGCGTAATTGTATTATGCGACGCTATGTTCTAGAAAAGAAAATCACAGAAAGTGCTCTGTAGTATATTTCTATCAAGGATATTTGTTAACATACACTTTATTTGTATTGCCAATGAAAATGTTAGATAATAGTGATATGAATCTTTTAAACTGAAAGGTGAGATTATGACAGCATCTAACTATCCCGATGCTTTGTTGGCAGCAGAAGTGGCTCCTAACAAAACGCGTTCCGTTTATCCTGAGCCTTTTGCCTCAATGATGGATCGGCGTGAGAAACGTCGTTTAGGCGATATGTTTGGTCTAAACAATTTTGGTGTGAATTTGACGCAACTAGAACCCGGTGGCGTGTCCGCTTTGTATCATGCACATTCCAAACAGGATGAATTCATTTATGTGTTGGTGGGGCGCCCTACCTTAAAAAGTGGAGACAAAGAAATGGTATTAGCGCCAGGCATGTGTGCGGGTTTTAAGGCCGGTAGTGGTAGAGCACATCAGCTTATCAATCAAACCAAGGAGACTGTGTGCTTTTTGGAAGTGGGTGATCGAACTGCTGGCGATCAAGTGACTTATCCTGACGATGATATTGCTGCTGTACTCCAGGAGGGTGTCTGGATTTTTACGCATAAGGATGGTACGCCGTATTGACAAAGGTTTAACCCTTATTACAGGAGAATAGAATGAAAAAATCTTTGATCATAATAGATTATATAAACGAAATTTGTCATAAAGATGGTGCCTTTGGTTGTTATCCCATGTTGGCTAAAAATCAATCGGTTGCTAAACTCAACAAGGTGATTTTTCATGCGCGCAAGGAAAATTGGTTGGTCATATGGGTTATTGTGGCCTTTGATAAAAACTATCTAGAGGCCAATACAAAATCGCCCATTTTTTCAAAAGCTAAAGAATATAAAAAGCTGCAACGAGGTACTTGGGGTACTGAAATTATTTCCGATTTAGACTATCAAGAAGATGAATTGATCATCTTTAAGAATGCTGTCAATCCCTTTTATGGAACGAATCTGGATCAGATATTAAGAAATAATGGAGTGGGAGAGATCTATATTGCCGGCGTATCAACGGAGGTTGCTGTACAGTCGGCTGTACGCGATGCGCACGATCGTGGTTATAAAGTAACTGTAATCAGCGATTGCTGCGGCAGTAGCCACAAAGATCGTCATGATGCCTCATTGGAAATGTTAACATATATGGCCGATGTGATTGACAGTAGTCAGGTATTTGAATTTTGAAATTTCATTTTCACGGATCAATATTATGGCGTTGGATACCGATAATCAGCGTGGCAATACCAGAATGGGTTATTTGGTCTAGTTTGAGTGTGGTTTATCCAGAGCTGGATGCGGTATTATTGAAATTTAAACACCGTGCCATGGCAGGTGGAATTGGAGTGTGTGCTGGTTTAGGGATAGGCTTAGTTTTACCGCATTCGATTTTAGTGCCTTATTTTTTTTTTATATTAATTTGTCTCAGTTTGAAAATGTTTAGAGATTATTTTGTCGCTTATCTGCTACGTTCCGGTTGTGTTGTTATTTATGCAGTCAACCAAGGTTCTATGCAAATTGCTTTTGACCGTATTCTTAATGTTGTGCTGGGTGGCATGATTGGATTGGTATCAACCTATGCTTTGATCTATTTATATCGGCGGTTATATACTCTTCGTACTTGAAGATGCGAGATCTTGATGAATGCTATAGATTTTAATCGAAGCTTTGTCATTCCCCGGAGTACCGAGGACAGGCTCTAGTCGCAGTCGGGAATCCAGTTTCAAATTAAGTTTTTTACTGGATCCCCGACTGCGGCCTCGTGGCCTGGTTGAGGATGACAAGGTTCCGCCTTCTACTCTAAAAACACACGATAATCAATATCAAACAATTTCTCAATCCGTTTTGCTATCATACGCCCTATGTTGCGAGTACCGTTTTCCATTTGCGAAATATCGGACTGAGTAACTTTTATCTTTTCTGCAAGCTGAGATTGTGTTAAATTCTCACGAACACGCAATCCGCGGAGCAGAGCACCTGATTTAGTATGCTTTTTATTAATATCCGAAAATAATTCATCTGGGCTGACACTATCATTTTTAACACGGTATTTTTCAGCTATTTGTTTAGGAAACTGGTATAAATCACCACGATAATATATGATGACTATTTTTTCCGCAATATCAGTATGGCGCTTTCTCATGTGTTCCGACATAGTAAACCTCAACTACCTTTTCTATCTTAAACACTTTCCAACAGCATACATAAGTTGGATGTCCTTTTGCTAAGTGACAATGTCTTATATCCTGATTATTTTTGCTGCTCAACTTTCCATAGTTATGCCAAAATTTACCCGGTATGGGCCCTTTCATTTTTAAATCTTCTGCTAGCAATTGCAAGACAAAGAATAATTCTGCATCTAACTGGCGTGCTTGCTTTGCCGCTTTATTTGTAAATCGCACATTCCAATACATACAGTATATACCTCATTATGGAATATTGCAAATTATGCAATATTTGTTTTATAAGGGGGAATTACAGGCCACACGACTTCAAAAATAAGAATTTATTATTCATGTTAAAAAGAATAACACGAAAAACCAAAACTATCTACTACAAAAAATATTTCAAAAATCTTCTCATAATCCCTTGTTTTTCTCTATTCTGTGGGCTATAGTGTATGAAAGTGGGGATAAGTGGTATATTGTGGAGTATATTTAAGTGTTTCGTGGCATCACTGCAGTTAGTCTCGATGTTAAGGGCCGGTTGGCTATGCCGGCCCGACAACGGGACTTACTATTAGAATCAGACGATAATGCGCAGTTGGTGGTCACTATTGATACCCAGTCGGCTTGCTTATTGCTTTATCCTATAGCTGAGTGGGAAATTATTGAACGAAAATTAGAGGCTTTGCCTAGTTTTAATCCAGCGACTCGACGCCTGCAAAGATTGCTCATAGGGCATGCGAGTGAAGTGGAAATGGACAATCAGGGGCGTATTTTAATCCCCCAATTGTTGCGTGATTACGCCAAGTTAGACAAAAGAGTCATGGTAGTAGGGCAAGGGCAAAAGTTTGAGTTGTGGAGTGATACCCTGTGGGATGCTCAACGTGAAATTTGGTTAGAAGAAGATAAGCAAATGAATGCTGAAGGCTTACCTACAGAATTGCAGCATATTTCGCTGTGACGGGGCGAGCGGTGACAGACAAAGCGGATCACACCAGCGTTTTGCTACAAGAAGTGATCCAGGGCTTAGATATTAAGGCCGATGGCATCTATATAGATGGTACTTTTGGCCGAGGCGGACATAGTTTGGCCATTTTAGAGCATTTGAATGAAGACGGTCGTTTATATGCATTAGATAAGGATGAAGCGGCCATCACTGCAGGTAAAGCGATTACAGATAAACGCTTTACTCTACAAAAAGGAAGTTTTTCGGAAATAGAAAAATGGGCCAAACACTGGGGCATTCTAGGCAAAGTGGATGGCGTGTTATTAGATTTAGGGGTATCTTCACCGCAGTTGGATGATGCTACACGCGGCTTTTCTTTTTTAAGAGATGGGCCGTTGGATATGCGTATGGATGTGGAGCAAGAGTTGACGGCGGCGCAGTGGTTGGCTGTAGCCACTGAAGAAGAGATGACTAGAGTGTTTAAGGAGTATGGTGAGGAAGCGTATGGACGGGCTATTGCGCGTGCCATCATTGCAGAACGACTAGAACGGCCATTGCAGACTACAAAGCAATTGGCAGATTTAGTGAGTGCAATGGTACCGAAGGGTAAACAATGGCGCATGACAAAACATCCGGCTACACGGATCTTTCAAGCGATACGAATTTACATTAACGGCGAATTGGAAGCGTTGGAAGCTTTTTTACAACAGATTTTGCCTGTGTTAGCAGTCAACGGTTGTATGGCTATCATCAGTTTTCATTCGTTGGAAGATCGTCTGGTAAAGCGATTTATACAGCAAGGGGCTAAGGGCGATCCTTACCCTAGGGATTTACCAATTAGAGGTGCCGAGGTGGCGCCAGGGATTGAAAAGGGAATAGTCAGCCACGCTAGCGTAGAAGAGATAAATCATAATCCACGCGCACGCAGTGCTGTTTTGAGAATAATGAGGAAAATAAAATGAGTGCAGTCGCAAGAGCAATCTTATCCAGTGATTTTACACGAGGACGTATCAAAGATTTTATGTTAGAAGGGGAAGTATTACTCGCTATCTTTCTAGCGTGTCTGTTATTAGCCAGTATGTTGGGTATTATCTACATCAGAGGCCATGAACGACAATTGACGAGCGAGCTGCAATACAGCCGCCAACAATACGATGATATGCTGGTAGCGCATTCACAATTACTATTGGAAAAAGCCACTTGGTCACAACAAAGCCGGGTGCAAGACATTGCCCAAACTAAATTAAATATGCAATTGCCTAACAGCAAAAATGTCATTACGGTGGAATAGTGAGTTTTTATACGCGTCATACGTGGCGATGGGTTATTCTATTAAGTTGTTTAGGCGTAGCATTTTTAGGTTTACTGTTTAGATTTGTACAGTTGACTGTGATCGATCGCTCTTTTTTATTAAAACAGGGTGATGCGCGCAGTCAACGTATCATTGAACGTCCGGCTTTGCGTGGCATGATAACCGATAGGGAGCACTATCCCTTGGCGATTACAACGCGTGTTGCGTCTATTTGGGTCGATCCACAAGAATTTGTAGCCAACAACAACAATCTTAATGCTTTATCGTCTTTGCTCGGCGATAGCACAGTAGTATTGCAAGCTCGCCTCAAAAAAAATAATGGTAAAGAATTTGTTTATCTAAAACGACATATTTCGCCCCAATTATCGCAAAAAGTCATGGCGCTGCATTTACCTGGCGTACATAGCCTGAATGAATACCGTCGTTATTATCCCGAAGCGGATGTAACTGCACAGCTCATTGGTTTTACTAACATCGATAATCAAGGTCAAGAAGGGTTGGAGCTGGCCTATAATGAGAGCTTAGAAGGCGTACCGGGTAAAGAGAAAGTATCCAAAGATGGGGTAGGGCATGTAGTCGCTTTATTAGGAACGGTGCGTGCTGAAGAGCCAGGTAAAGAATTGGAATTAAGCATAGATCACCGCATTCAATATTTAGCATATCGGTATTTAGCTGATGCTGTCACACAAGTGAATGCAGCTGCGGGTTCAGTCGTTGTATTAGATGTTAAAACGGGTGAAGTATTGGCAATGGCCAATGTGCCGTCTTATAACCCCAATCAGACCGTTGATACTAGAATAGATTCATTACGTAATCGTTGTGTAACGGATACATTTGAACCAGGCTCTACCACTAAAGCTTTGAGTTTAGCCAACGTGTTAGCTCAGGGAAAATATACTCCAGACAGTATAATCGATACCAATCCGGGTTGGATGGTATTAAATGGACATGTGGTACGTGATCCCGAAGGTAACGATGGTGTTATCAATATGACGACGGTGCTAGTCAAATCCAGTAACGTGGGTACGGCTAAATTTACTCTGACCACGCCACCCAATAGTTTATGGCAATTATTGAACAAAATGGGCTATGGGCAATTGACGGGCAGCGGTTTTCCTGGGGAAGTGAAGGGCAGTTTGCCTTTGCATAAATGGTCCGATTTTACATTGGCAACTTTATCTTTCGGCTATGGTTTATCGGCAACGCCTTTGCAGGTGGCCAATGCCTATGCCACTATCGCTCGTGGCGGTATTAAAATGCCGGTGAGCTTGGTTAAATTATCGCAACCGCCACAAGGTGATCGGGCGATGGATGCAAAAATAGCGGCGCAAGTAAAGACGATGCTAGAGGCCGTGGTCGATCAGGCAGCGGTTAAGGCGCAAGTTCCGGGCTATAGGGTATTTGGTAAAACAGGAACGGTGCGTATGCTTGCGGCCAATGGTAAGGGTTATGATGAAAAACGCCATATTGCCTTTTTTGCTGGGGGAGCCCCGGCTTCTGATCCCAGATTAATAGTGATGGTGGTATTACAGGATCCCAAAAAAGGGTATTATAGTGCACAAATCTTAGCCCCTGTTTTTAGCCAAATTATGGGTGGTGCCTTAAGAGTACTGGATGTTGCGCCGGATAAAGCGAATGATAGTGACACTAAATAATGGGGCACTAGACACTAGCTGGTTCACCCGGCCACGCCTATTACTAAATAATTCTTGAACCGAGCCGCGGCGACCGTCAGGGAGTGGATAACTGCATTTACGGTGTGTTTGACACAACGGCAACGATAGCTTGGGGCTAAATAAGAGTGATTTGTGACAATATAACCTGATATACTATTATATAAACCCCCGAGAAGCAGAGATAAATGATTAAACTAAGTCAACTGTGCAAAGATTTTACGGATATTACTGCCGATGCAGATACCGATATCTACGATCTATGCGTAGATAGCCGCGAGGCTAAACCCGGAGACTTATTCATTGCCCGTCGTGGTGCTGTCAGTGATGCGCGCAAATTTGTAGGTGATGCTTTAAAAAAGGGCGTTGCGGCCGTTTTGTATGAGATTGATGATGGCCAAGGCTTATCTATGCAGCATCTGCAAGGCTGGGATCCCAATGTACCTCTGCTACCAGTCAATCGTATCAATGAAATCTTAGGTACTCTGGCCAAGCGGTTTTTCAACGATCCTACACGCAATATGGCGGTTATAGGTGTGACGGGGACCAACGGCAAAACATCGACTACACAGTATATAGCCCAAGCCTTACGCGCGCTGCGTTTACCTTGTGGCGTCATAGGCACTTTAGGTTATGGTATGGGAGAATTAATTCCTACTACGCACACTACCCCCGATATCATTACGTTGAATCGCTACTGCAGCCAATTTAAAAACGAAGGTGCTAAGGCCATTGCCATGGAAGTGTCATCGCATGCCCTGGAACAAAAGCGTATTGCGGGTTTGCATTTACATATGGGTATTTTAACGAATTTAACGCGTGATCATTTAGATTATCATCAAACTATGGCGGCGTATGCCAAGGCGAAGCGTAAGTTGTTTACTCACCCAGGTTTACAATTAGCGATCATCAATGCCCAAGATGAATTCGGTTTAGAGTTATTAAAAAGTTTACCGAATAACTTAAGCAAATTGGCTTATGCTATAGACGAGCCGGTCAAAGGTTTAGGCAATGTCGCGCAAATTTACGCAACCGATATCACTTTATCGAATCAAGGTCTACACTTTACAGTAGAAACTCCTATGGGGCAGATTGCAGCAGAAACCACTTTATTTGGCCGTTTTAATGTGGCCAATATCTTGGCGACCATTGGTGCTTTATTAGGGCTTAACTTTTCTATTAAAGATATCGAAAGAGTATTGCCTTTATTGCAAAGTGTTAACGGGCGCATGCAAATGTTAGGCGGTCAGGGTAAACCGCGAGTGGTGATCGATTATGCCCATACCCCGGATGCCTTAGCTCAGGTTTTATTGGCAATTAAAGCACACAATCCCCAACGCATTATTTGTATTTTTGGCTGTGGTGGTGACAGAGATAAAGGCAAAAGACCATTCATGGGTAAAATTGCCGAGACTTATAGTGATTATTGCATCATCACCAATGACAATCCGCGGCATGAAAAGCCGATGCGCATTGCTGAAGAAATTGTTACTGGCATGACACAAAAATCCATACGTACTATTATTTTAGATCGCAAAGAAGCCATATTGGAAGGCATCAATAAAGCGGGCTTGAATGATATAGTCTTGATTGCAGGTAAAGGGCATGAGACTTATCAACAAATTGGCGATGTTAAATATCCACTTTCTGATATGCAAATTGCATTAGATATTTTAAAAGAAAAAGCATAATCTATAAAACGAGGCAAACTGTGGCGCATTTTAAATTTTCAGAATTGATTAAACCTTTAGAAGCACGCCATAGTGGTGCAGACGCAATTTTTAACACGGTGACTATAGATTCACGCAATATTAAATCGGGCGATTTATTTATCGCTATCAAAGGGCCAAACTTCGATGGCCATGATTTTATAAACGAAGTACAAAAACAAGGTGCTTGCGGAGTGCTGGTCGAAAAAGAAGTACATACCGATTTACCGGTATTAAAGGTCGCAGATACGCGCTTAGCTTTAGGGCGTTTGGGTGCCTTGCGTCGAGCACAATTAGCCGATTTGCCTCTCATTGCCGTAACGGGCAGCTGTGGTAAGACCACCACCAAAACGATGATGGCAGCCATTTTAAAACAAAAAGGCAATACTTTGGCTACAGAAGGCACGCTGAATAACGATTACGGTGTACCCTTAACGTTGCTGAAATTACAAGAACAACACGATTATGCCGTGATTGAAATGGGTGCTAACCACTTTGAAGAAATTGCATATCTAACGCAAATGGCTAAACCGCATGTAGCGGTGATCACCAATGCAGGCCCCGTGCATTTAGAAGGTTTTGGTAATGTTTATGGTGTGGCACAAGCGAAAGGTGAAATTTTTAGAGGACTTATTCCCAGTGGGGTAGCGGTGTTAAATGCCGACGATGCCCATTTTGAGTATTGGCAAGCCCTGGTATTTGAACGCAAAAAAGTAACATTTGGCGAAAATGCGAAGGCAGATTACCGAGCTGCTGATGTCTGTATGAATGCAGAACATAAGCCAGAATTTCGTTTGTGTAGTCCCTTGGGTGAAATTAAAATTACTTTGCCGCTGTTGGGACGACATAATGTGCTGAATGCTTTGGCTGCAGCAGCCGCCACGGCTGAATTGGGTGCCAGCTTAAAGGATATCCAACAAGGTTTGGCACAGATGGAACCAGTCAACAAACGACTCAATGAATATCAAGGTCGTCATGGTGAAATGATCATAGACGATAGTTACAATGCTAATCCTGCCGGTATGGCCGCAGCATTATCAGTTTTGATGCAATATCCAGGCAAACGTATCATGGTCTTAGGTAGCATGGGTGAATTAGGCGATTTAAGCGAGGATTACCATTACGCTTTAGGGCAGCAGATCCGCGACATGGGTGTGGACATTTTATTGGCAGTGGGTGATTTAGCCTTACACACGGTAAATGCATTTGGTACGGGCGCTACTCACTTTAATGATCAGAATAGTTTATTAGCCGAGCTGAAACCCTTACTTTCTAAAGATGCAGTGATATTGGTTAAAGGTTCGCGCTTTATGAAAATGGAAAACATAGTACAAGAATTAATAAAAGGATAATCATTCGATGATAGAATTACTAGGCCGTTGGCTGGCCCATTATTATCATGGCTTTAACATACTTCAGTATTTAACATTACGCGCTTTATTGGCCTCGTTAACGGCGTTGGTATTGTCTTTGTGGCTAGGTCCGAAGATGATCGCTTATTTACAGCGTTTGCAAATAGGTCAAGCCGTGCGTGATGATGGACCCAAGAGTCATTTATCAAAATCAGGCACTCCAACCATGGGCGGTGCTTTTATTATTTTATCCATTGCCATTACCACTTTATTGTGGGCAGATTTATCGAATCTCTATATTTGGTTAACTTTGATTGTACTCTGTGGTTTTGCAGCTATAGGCTGGGTGGATGATTATCGCAAGGTGGCGTTAAAAAACAGTAAAGGTTTACCAGGACGTTATAAGTATTTTTGGCAGTCTGTACTGGGTTTTGGTGTGGCTATCGCTTTATACATGATGGCGCGTAGCCCTATAGAAACATCGCTGTACGTACCCTTCATCAAAAGCATACACCCACAATTGGGCCTAGGCTTTATAGTTTTGGCCTATTTTGTCATTGTAGGATCTAGCAATGCGGTGAATTTAACGGATGGCCTAGATGGTTTAGCCATATTACCCATTGTTTTAGTCGGCGGTGGTTTGGGTATCTTTGCATATTTAACCGGGAACTCACACTTTGCAACCTATTTACAAATTCCTTACGTCGCAGGTGTCGGAGAATTGGCTGTTTTCTGTGGTGCCATTGTCGGTGCGGGTTTGGGCTTTTTGTGGTTTAACAGTTATCCGGCACAAGTCTTTATGGGGGATGTGGGCGCCTTATCTTTGGGAGCCGTCTTAGGTTGCGTAGCAGTGATGGTGCGTCAAGAGATCGTTTTGTTTATTATGGGTGGTTTGTTTGTAGCGGAAACGGTATCCGTTATAATGCAAGTCGGGTATTTTAAAATGACCCATAAACGTATTTTTCGTA
>JAJXVQ010000034.1 GCA_021782065.1 Pseudomonadota bacterium | reverse complement strand
TGCTAACCACCATTCCGATAAATTGATACTGGGATAATGTGCCAAAGCTTTATCCATGGGCAATACATATTGTTCTAAAACACTCACGCCTTTTTGCGCTGCCAGTTCCTGCAATTGTTCTAAAGTCAGCATTTCCTCGCTGTTAAAGCCTTCCACGGATAAACGATGCAAAGCGGCTAAATGGGCGCCACAATCTAGTTTTTTGCCTATGTCTTCCGCTAAGGTACGTATGTAAGTTCCTTTGCTGCACTGCACTTCTATAGTCAGCGTAGTAATATCGTAATCTATTAACTTCAAACTGTGTATGATAATATCCCGCAAAGGTCTTTCTACTTCTATGCCTTGCCGGGCCAATTCATATAACTTTTTCCCTTCGTGTTTTAGGGCAGAATACATGGGTGGGCATTGTTGTTGCGGTCCTAGAAATGTTTTTAATGCCGCGGCTACATCTTTTTCGCCTAATAAGGGTAAAGAAGTTTCTGCTATGATTTTGCCTTCTCTATCGCCGGTAGTAGTGCTTTGCCCTAAGCGAATTTTTGCTCTATACCGTTTATCGGCGTTTAATAAATACTGTGCATAACGCGTTGCGGCGCCCAAGCAAATAGGTAACATACCGGAAGCCAGAGGATCCAAACTACCTGTATGGCCTGCTTTATCAGCATAAAATATTTTTTTAATGGATTGTAAGGCGTGATTAGAAGACACACCCAATGATTTGTCTAAAAGCAAAATACCATGTATGGGACGAGAAAATAGTTTTGCCACGGATTAATCCTTCTTATCGGGATCGACCGAATCAATCAACGCGCTTAATTTGCTGCCTTCCACTATAGAACTATCGTATACAAATTGTAATACTGGGGTGGTGCGTATGCGTATGGTTTGTGCCAATAAATACCGTAGTTTTGGAGCCATGGTATTTAAGGTTTTAACCACGGCTTTAATTTCAATTTCCGTACCTAAGGTACTGACATAAATTTTAGCATAAGCTAAATCGCGACTCAGTTGTACCGCCGACACCGTAATCATCGGTAGATCACCATCGCGAAATTTTGCCTGCAAGATAATCGCCAATTCTTTTTGGACTAAGTCGCCCACGCGGTCAGTACGTTTGAAAGCTCTCATTATAACGTTTTCGCTACTTTAATGACTTCATACACTTCGATTTGATCTCCCACTTTGACGTCATTATAATTCTTAACTCCTATACCGCATTCCATGCCATGACGCACTTCAGCCACATCTTCTTTAAAGCGACGCAAGGATTCTAATTCGCCTTCATAAATAACGACGTTGTCACGCAATACACGTAAAGGCAAATGACGTTTAACCTGTCCTTCTGTAACCATGCAACCAGCAATCGCGCCAAATTTTGGTGAACGAAACACATCACGCACCTCGGCAATACCCACCATTTTTTCTTTCAGTTCGGGTGATAACATCCCGGTTAAAGCTTGTTTAACCTCTTCTATAGCGTTATAAATCACGCTGTAGTAGCGTAAATCGACGCCTTCTGCTGCTACTAGTTTTCTAGCACCAGAATCGGCACGCACATTAAAGCCCATAACAATGGCTTTAGACGCAATTGCCAAATTGATATCGGTTTCAGTAATACCGCCTACGGCACTGGAAATAATTTTAACTTTCACTTCGTCCGTAGACAGTTTTGTCAAGGCATCGCGCAACGCTTCAGCAGAGCCTTGTACGTCCGTTTTCAAAACTATATTTAAAACATTTAAAGCACCTTCACTCAGACGTTCAAAAACATTGTCTAATTTCGCGCCTTGTTGGCTGGCCAACTTAACTTCTCTGAATTTGCCTTGTCTATATAAAGCAATTTCACGAGCTTTTTTCTCATCGCTCACTACCCATACATCGCTACCCGCATTAGGCGTTCCCGATAAGCCCAAAACTTCTACCGGAATAGAAGGGCCTGCTTCGGTAATAGCATGGCCTGTTTCATCAAACAATGCGCGCACACGACCAAACTCAAAACCGCTTAAAATAATATCGCCTTTTTTAAGTTCACCATTGCGCACCAAGATAGAAGCCACTGGTCCGCGACCTTTATCTAAACGCGATTCCAATACAATACCGCGCGCAGGAATACCTGTTTTAGCACGCAACTCCAACATTTCGGATTGCAATAAGATGGCATTTAGTAGTTCATCTATACCTTCACCCGATTTAGAGGAAACAGCAACGAATAAGGCATCGCCGCCCCATTTTTCTGAGATGACGCCGTAATTCGCTAACGCTCCTATAATTTTTTCAGCATCGGCGCCCGGCTTATCTATTTTCGTTATCGCCACCACTATAGGCACCTCTGCTGCACGCGCGTGCTCTATGGCTTCTATAGTTTGTGGCATGACGCCATCATCGGCAGCAACCACTAAAACAACAATATCGGTACACTGTGCACCGCGCGCACGCATAGCGGTAAAGGCTTCATGGCCTGGAGTATCCAAGAAAGTAATCGTGCCTCTATCTACGGTGACATGATAAGCACCTATGTGCTGCGTAATGCCGCCTGCTTCTCCGCTGGCGACTTTAGTACGGCGTATATAATCTAATAATGAGGTTTTACCATGATCAACGTGCCCCATGATCGTAACCACCGGTGGTCGCGGCACATCAGTACCGCCAAGCGAAGCTTCTTCTAAGAAGGTATCGCTGTCCATTTCATTCGCTTTAGCCAGTTTAGCGACGTGACCCATTTCTTCAACGACAATCATAGCCGTATCTTGATCGATGACTTGGTTAATGGTTGCCATCGCACCCAATTTCATCAAAGCTTTGATCACATCCACCCCCTTAACCGACATTTTTTGCGCCAACTCGGCAACCGTAATGGTTTCAGGAACAAAAACCTCGTGCACCATCGGTGCCACAGGCTTAGCAAATTCTTGGTGCAGGGCACGTCTAGCTTCGTCCGGACCCTTCTTGGTACGATCTTTATTATGCTGAAAACCCACGCGTTTTTCTATTTTATGGCGCTTACTGGCAGGCCCCATATCGTCTAATTTACGGCGCGGTTCTTTTTTATGGCCACGCTTACTATCTCCAAATTCATCTGTCCCTTCATCTCTAATAACGAGTTTATTTTGTGTAGCTTTGACTTCTTCTTCTAATTTTTTAAAGCCTTCATCTAAGGATAATGAAGGTTGCCCTACATCATCTGTTTTTTTCGCTTTTGTTTTTGACCCCGCAATAGCTTTATTTTTAGAGTCCATTTCTTTTTGATCGGTGGCTTGCCCCTCAGAAATGGCCGGTTTTTGTTCTGCTGCTAAAATTTCTGTGGGAATGATTTCTTCGGGAGGCTGTTCTGCTATTTCGGGCTGTACTAATACCGCTTTTTTTAATGTAGGCTTCTTCTTAACCATCACATCCACATTGCGAACCTTGCTGCGCCCTTCCGTTTGTGCCACTGCCAGTTGACTGGCCACATTTTTTTTCAGGACGATTTTGGCCGGAGCCTTAGGGCTTTCCTGCTTTTCTTCAGCAGACGTCACGCTGGTTTTCTTTAAACTCAGTTTTTTAGGTGAGGCAACAGACTTTCCTTTTGCATCTACTGTTTGCTTGTCATCATGTTCTGTCATAAATCACCTCGTTATTTTTAACCGCTCCCTAACGGTTGCGGCTCGGTTGGTCATTTTCGCATTTCCAGGCGTGTTCGGTCCATATTGTGCTATTTATCGCCTGCAAACCAAGGTTCACGCGCCTTCATAATCAATTGTGAGGCATGTTCTGTACTTAATTTGGAATCAATGTCTACCAGATCATCTATAGCCAATTCAGCCAGATCTTCCATGGTAATAACACCGTTTTCAGCCAAACGATAAGCCAGTTCTTCTGTCATGCCTGCCATCGTTAATAAGTCTGCTGCGGGTTTAACGATAGATTTACGCACTTCTGCTTCGTGAGCAATGGCTTCTAAAGCACGTTCACGCAACGCAGCGACAATATCCTCATCAAATTCTTCTATAGCCAACATATCTTCAAGAGAAACATAGGCCACTTCTTCTAGAGTCGTGAATCCCTCACGCACTAAAATAGCTGCGATTTCTTCTTCCAAATTTAATTTCTCAGCAAAAAAGTCTTGGTATGAGCCCTGCTCTACCGCTGCTTTGGCTTCAATTTCATCTGGAGTCATTACGTTTAAGGCCCAACCCGTTAATTCGCTGGCCAAACGCACGTTTTGTCCATTACGGCCTATAGCTTGTGATAGTTGTTCTGGTTTCACTGCAATGTCAATGGAATGTAAATTTTCATCGACGACTATAGATTGAATTTCTGCTGGCGCCATCGCATTAATGACCAATTGCGCAGGATTATCATCCCATAACACGATGTCTACACGCTCACCACCCAATTCATTGGATACGGCTTGCACTCTGGAACCACGCATACCTATACAAGCACCGATAGGATCGATACGACCATCATTGGTTTTAACCGCGATTTTTGCACGTATACCGGGATCGCGCGCAGCTGCCATCACTTGAATAATTTGTTCGCCAATTTCTGGTACTTCAATTCTAAATAATTCCGTTAACATGCCCGGTTGGGTACGGCTAAAAAACAACTGTGGCCCACGAGGTTCATAATGCACATCGTATAAATACGCACGTACGCGATCGCCTATGCGAAATGCATCAGTTTGTAACATCTCTGAACGTTGCAATAAACCTTCGGCACTAAAACCTAAGTCCAATAACAACCACTCTCGCGTAACCTTTTTCACCACTGCCGTAAACAATTGGCCCACTTTATCGGCAAAAATATGCACCACTTCTAGTCGTTCAGCTTCACGAATCTTCTGCAAAATAATGTGTTTAGCAGCTTGTGCGTCTATACGACCAAAAGATACTGACTCTATTTGGCTTTCTAGCACATCGCCTACTTTCACTTGCATCCCTTGGGCTAAAGCTTCAGTAATATTTAGCTCAGCGCCTTCTATTAAATAATCTCCATCGGAAACGATGCTAATGCGACGTGTCGTCGTGTATTCGCCAGATTCCCTATCTACCTTGACCACTACGTCCCAATCCGCGCCATAACGCTTTTTGGTTGCCATAACCAATGCCGCTTCTAATGCTTGAAACGCAACATCTTGATCGATACCTTTAGTATCGGATAAGGATTTAACTAGTAATAAAACTTCTTTACTCATATTGGCCTCACTTCTAACTGCTCACGCCTTTTTCAATAATTCGGCTGCTACCAAATGTCCCCTAGCAATATTGATGTATGGTATCGGATATTCAGTTTCATCTATTTTGATGACCACCTCTTTATCCGTCACTGCCGTTAAAACGCCTTCCCATAATCGTCGTTCAGCTATTTTTTCGTGCAGCTTGATACTCACCACTTCACCTATAAATCGTTGATACTGTAGAAGATTAAATAACGGCCTTTCCATTCCCGGTGAAGAAACTTCTAAAACATAGGCCTCGCTCAAATCGCTTTCGGCTTCTAATAAAGCTGCTATGTCAGCGCTGGCTTTGGCGCAATCATCTAAGTTTACACCACCTGGTTTATCGATATAGATACAATAGATACAACGGCGCCCTTCCATTCGCTGTTCGCAGCCCCAGTACTCATAACCCAAATGAGTCAGTGCTGGCGCAAGTAATGTATCTAACTGTTTGTATATCATTTACACACTCTCTAAAAACTAAAAATGGGCCTATAGCCCACTTTTATACATAAAAAACCGCCCTACTTTGCGCGGTTTCTTTCATTTATTTTGTTCTTTAATTTGGTAGCGGGGGCAGGATTTGAACCTACGACCTTCGGGTTATGAGCCCGACGAGCTACCAGACTGCTCCACCCCGCAATAAAACCATTGTTTCCACACGAAGAGGTATTATATTCTATCTGAGATTAAAACTCAAGCGCATTCTCTTCTTTATTTTCATTTTGTGTGATCTTTTTTGATACAATGGCAGATCATTATCCTTTATCTAACCCATTGGCACTGAATCAACTGGAATAGAATACTTTTTTATAACGGCTTAATCGGCGGAAAATACAGCAAAAACTCAGTATATTCGCCTTCAACGGAGAGACAGTCAATGCTTCCTCCTAGATCTTGCATGACTTTGTTGCAGAAAGCCAATCCTAATCCTATACCATGCTGACGGCTGCTTACAAACGGTTGAAACAACTGGTTTTTTATATCTGCGGGAATCCCTGTAGCGGTATCCTTGAAGTGTAAAACATTGGCATTATGCTCAATAGTTTGCCACAAATGGATCCGTCCTTTACCCGCCTTTTCTATTTGGTAAAAGGAATTCTTTAAAAGGTTAAATAAAACATATTTAATGAGAAAGTCGGAACCAATAAAGGAAAAACTTTGTTTGGAGTCCCAATGAACTAGAGTTTCTTGTTGGTGTGCAAAAGGATACTGTAACAGTGCTTCTTCTATACAGGTATATATTTTTTGCACACTGTGGCCATTTTCCTGAGTGAGATCTTGCTTTATATTCTGAACGAGGATTTTTATAAAAAGCTTACTAAAATCAGCTTCTCTCTCCAGATCGTCAAATAAAGTAGCCAACACCTCGAAATGCTTAGGCCGAATGAGTTTTAGGCCGGGTAGATTATTATTTTTCGCCAGTTGATAATTTTCTAATAACACCAAGAAATACTTTTTTGCCGCATTGACCCCAAAGCCTATAGCGGTGAGTGGTGTGTTTAGTTCGTGCGCAATGTTCGCTACGATGGCGGCTACCGTTTCTAATTTTTGCTCATACTCGAATTGCTTGTCATCTGTTTTTAGGGTGACGGTTTTAACCATGTGTATACTCCTCTGACACATCCTATACCTCCAGTCTGCGTAAGCTATACGCAAGCACTGAGCATAAAGGAACATGCGCTAAATTACAAGAGATATACCCATTACCACTTCAAGATGCGAGATTTGCAAACTCCCAGGTGTTGCTCCCAGAGCTATCGTTGCCATAGAGTAAGGCATATGTTCACAGCTAACGGTCACAAAATGGCCATTAGTACTCCTCCCTAATAGCACTCAGATACAGGCCTTAGCAAAGTAGACTAACGAAAGATTGGCCAATGAAAAACATCCATTGGCGCAGATTTGATTTACTGGATAAACTTTCAAAATTAGTATAGAATTGGCAACATAAAAAATGGTGCTATTGGTTTCTGTGGAATCCATGGCTTTACAATTAGCTGTTTCTATTAGAGAAAATACCATTATGAAAATAAAGTTTTCTAAGCAGCAAAAACCATATAAAGTCAACAAGACTGTCCAAGGTATTTCCTCCCATTCATCTAAAAAGGATTTATTATGATAATAATTAAAAAGTTAGAGAGCGCTGAATTAATTGAAGATGCTTGTGCTCTATTGTATAAAGTATATCAGGAAGAAGTAAGCTGGGATTTTTCTCCTGATAACCCTTCGCAACTGAAGGTAGAAGTTAGAAACAATAGAAAGGTGTTAGTAGATAGATTTACAGATCAAGCAATTTGGTTTGGCGCTTTTGATGAATCACAGATTGTGGGCTGTGCTCGTTTAACACGTGTAGATCAAAATAATAAATTAGAAATGGAAGGCTATAACGGTAGTGCAGTAATACAAAGGTACTTGCCTCAGGATAAAAGCCATTGTGCTGAATTGACTAGGGCTGCGGTACTAAAAAGTCATGGCGGCCGTGGGATAATTCGGCATTTGTTCTTAGCCATATTTCAATATTGTGAAGATCATCAATACTCTGTTTGTGCAACCCCAAATTTTTCATATAATGGATATATAGTAAAGTTATTGAAAGAAATAGGTTGGCCATTGAAAATGGAAATTGCTTTCAAATATGAAGAGCAAGATCCAGGCCCAGTTAATTTTAACTTTGCTGATTATGCTAAATCAGAAGTTAAAAATGTAATTTTAAATTTGGCTTCTTATCAGGTAGGTATAAATCCAAATAATGCGAAAATATTAGATGCGCTTGAAATTGTAGCCCCCATATTGCCAACTCCAGTGTATTGGCATGACACAAAGGGAATTGTTTTAGGGATGAATGCGCATTGTTTAAAAGCAATTGGTGCCACTAGAGATATTATTGGCAAAACCCCCTACGAATTTTATCCCAAGGAAGTTGCTGAGCATGTGCTAAAACATAATGAGCAGGTGATAAAAACGGGTGAAATATTGTCGCAAGATGAGCCAATGAAGAATATTGCTACTGGGGAGACTAAAGTATTTCGCAGCATAAAAGCACCTCTATATGATGATAAAGGTAAGATTATAGGCATTATTGGCTCTTCAATAGAAGTTACCGCTGAAAAAGAAGCGGAACGATTGAGAATTGAAAATGAAAAACAAAAAACCCTTCTGGAGCAAGAGGGGAAATTCACCAAACTCGCCAATCAAGTAGCACACGATATACGTTCACCCTTGGCAAGCTTGGTCACCATCGTAAAAGAGAGCACCCAACTGCCAGAAGCCAATCGTATAGCCTTAAGAGAAGCGGCCATAGGCATTAGCGACATTGCCAATCATTTATTGCATCAATATCAGAAAAAAGATGCAGCTGAAATGGCAGAATTCGAAGAACGTCAAGCCGTTTTGGTGTCTACGGTTTTATTGGAAACCTTGAGTGCTAAAAAGTACCAATACGAAAACCTGCCTGTTAAATTCGACTATCACTTTGAACCCAACACCCATTTTGCCTTTATTAAAACGCAAGCGAGTAGTTTTAAGCGCATGCTGTCTAATGTGATCAACAATGCGGTGGATGCGCTGGAGGAAGAATCTGGAAAAGTAGATTTACACCTAAAGGCAGACAATGAATGGGTCAAGATTATCATTCAAGATACGGGAAAAGGCATGTCATCTGAATTGCTTGACAAAATCATGCGTAAAACGGCGGTGACAGAAGGGAAGAAATCAGGGCATGGCATAGGTTTAACCCAAGTGTGGGAAACACTGGAGCACAATCAGGGCGAAATGCAGATTGCATCGGAACCCGGTAAAGGTACTACCCTGACATTGATTTTTCCTAGGGCCACGGCGCCCCATTGGATAGCCGAAACAATAACCTTGAGACCCAATGATATTATCGTTATTCTAGATGATGATACTTCCATACATGGGGCGTGGGACCTTAGGTTTGACAGTATTTTAGGCGCAGATGCTTCAATACAACTGAAGCATTTTCATCAGGGGAAAGAAGCCTTAGAATTTATAGCGGCGTTGGCGCCTACTGAAAAAGAAAGTGTTTTTCTGCTATCGGACTATGAATTGCTGACGCAAGAATTAAATGGTTTGGAGATTATTGCAGAAAGCGAGGTAGAGCGATCGATGTTGGTCACCAGTCATTACGCCCATATATTGATTCAAGAAAAGGCGGTAAAAATCGGTACCCAAATTTTGCCTAAGCAATTGGCATCTGAAATCTTGATTAGGATCACTGAGATTGATGAAGAAGACGCAGAAAAGGGTGTTACAGAAAAAGTTGATGCGGTTATTATTGACGATGATAAAACCTTCATCAATATGTTAGTGTTGCATGTTTTTGCGGATCAAGACACAGAAGAATACCACAAGCCAGAGGATTTTTTAAAAAATTTGGATAAATACGCCAAAGACACTAAAATCTTTCTCGATAATAATTACGCCACTTCTGATTTAAAAGGCTTAGATATAGCCAAAGAATTGCATGAACGAGGCTATCAACAGTTATACCTATTATCAGGAGAGGTTTTTGGCATAGGCGATGTACCCTCTTATTTAACCGTTATCGAAAAAACGGATACGGAGCACCTTAAAAAAGTTGTTAATGGTCCCGTGTAATACCTATTGCGAATGAAGGTGCCATTCGTACTAGCACATTTTGGTGGAAGGGCGCTTCACGAAGCGCCCCTACTACAGCCACTCCCTCCAACGTTCCGGGGCTCATAGGCTAACTTGCCGATTTCAGTACTCGCTTTCTAAACCACAATATCAAAATAATGGTCACAGCAGCGCTCAGCCACTCGGCAAGGGTATCATAACTCTCTGGGATTAAGCGCAAAGCATCGGCGCTACCTTTAATACCAAAAGGTATGGCCAACACTACCGCCATGACAGAAGCCCCGGCCACCATACCACAGCAAACCAGCATACCAACTTGGCTAGCTTTATGTTCCTTTTTAACACGCAGTTCAGGCTGATCATTTTTAACACGTTTATCGATGGCACGCTTGACATAGTAAGATAAAAAACCACCTATAATCAAAGGTGTGGTCGTGCTAATGGGCAAATAAATACCTATGCCCAGCGGTAAGATAGGAATACTCAATCCTTTCTTGCGTAAGAAGGGATTTAACAACAAGGCTATAAGTCCAAAAACCATACCTACGGCTAACATCGTTGCATTAAATTGATGAGTAAATAGGCCTTCTACCACCGTTGCCATCAACCCGGCTTGCGGTGCTAACAAGGTTTGATTGGGATCCATACCTGGGTGTGGTAAAACACCGCCTATACCATAAGCATTAAACAATAAGTCGATCACAAAGGGTAAAGTCACCGAAGCTACAATCACACCAATCATCATCATGAGCTGTTGTTTCCAAGGAGTAGCGCCTACCATATGCCCGGCTTTGAGGTCTTGCATGATATCGCAGCTGATAGCCGCCGCCGAACAAATCACGGCAGTAATGACAATGGCTAAACCAGCA
>JAJXVQ010000033.1 GCA_021782065.1 Pseudomonadota bacterium | reverse complement strand
GAAAATTCTAATGTCGGGCGGTGGTCGCTGCAATTTTACCAATTACAATGTAACGCCGGATAATTTCATTTCCAATAATCCACATTTCTGTAAATCGGCCTTGAGTCGGTACACCCAATGGGACTTTATAGAGCTAGTCAAAAAATACCATATTCCCTTTCATGAAAAAGCACTAGGCCAACTATTTTGCGATCATAAATCCAAAGACATAGTCGATCTCTTGTTGGCCGAGTGCGAACTGGCTGCAGCTGAAATACGTTTAAACACCAGCATAGAAAGCATCACAAAAGAAAGCGATCACCATTTTAAATTAAAAACATCAGCAGGCGATTTTCATTGTCAATCTTTGGTGATTGCCAGCGGCGGGTTGTCTATTCCTACCATGGGTGCTAGTCCATTTGGCTATAAAATAGCGGAGCAGTTTGGTATTAAGGTATGGCCTACACGAGCCGCTTTAGTGCCTTTAACGTTGCATCCTGTAGACAAAGATAAATTGTCGCTGTTATCGGGTATAGCCGTAGACAGTATCGTCAGCAACGATAGAATAGATTTTCGTGAAAATATCTTATTCACTCATCGGGGGTTAAGTGGTCCGGCCATTTTACAAATTTCATCGTATTGGCAGCCCGGAGAAGAAATAACAATCAACTTATTACCGCAACTAGATCTGCTAGCGCATTTGAAACAAGCGCAAAAATATCATCCACAAAAACAACTGAATACGCTTTTAGCTGAATACTTCTCTAAACGCATGATTGACTTATTCTTAGAACCCACGCTAGCGGTTAAAACCTTAGCGGCCATTTCATACCGTGAATTTGAACAAATAGCTGAATTGATCAACGCTTATGGGATTAAACCCAATGGCACTGAAGGTTATCGTACCGCGGAAGTAACCTTAGGGGGTGTAGATTGCGCGGCAATTTCGTCTAAAACCATGGAAGCCACGGATATCAAAGGCTTGTATTTTATAGGCGAAGTGTTGGATGTAACAGGTTGGTTAGGCGGTTATAATTTTCAATGGGCCTGGTCTTCGGGTTGGGCGGCAGGGCAGGTGGTGTAGTATAGATTATCTATGCCCATCGCCAATGAAAATGCGAGGAATACTATAGACTTGAATCGAAGCTTTGTCATCCCCGACTGCGGCCTCGCGGCCTGGTCGAGGATGACAAGGTTCTGGTCTACAGTTATTTTTCTTCTTACTGCAATTTATCCGACATATCCACTACAGGCTGCGAACCTTTTGTGCTCAACACTTTTATTGTTTTTGCATTCAGATCAAAGCTGTTAAGTTGCACCATTCTAATAGTCTGATCGTCATACGATTTATAGTAATAGCGCAGATTTTGTGGATCACGCGCCATGGTCAGCAATGTATAGTCCGTGTTCGTTACGCCATTGGATTCTGCTTGAGCAACACCCACGGGGATGTCGAAATTATTTAGAATGTGAAAAATTTGTTGAATGCCCGCATCGGCATTTTTGGCGGGTATAGCCGTAGTGCTAAAGATTGCGGCGCGTACAAATCTTGACGGTGGTGTAAAATCACCGGGCAAGCCTAGCATGCCGTTACCTTGTCCCAGCTCCTTAAAAGTTTGTCCGCCTAAAGTTTTTTCTGGCACATTGTGCGTATTCAGTGAAATGTAATTACGCAGATTCGTCATATGCCAATCTAGAGGCGGGGAATTTGTAAACACACCTAGCGGATTATTACGGACGACTAATTTGCCATTAAGGGGTTCAATGGCAATGCTGGCACCTGATTTATCATAAACGACATAATGAAAGGGGGGCGGTGTACTGCCCCAGCCAGGCATGATGGTGGGGGTGATCACAACTTTGCCGCTTTCAATTGCTTGGCGTACTTCGCCAACGGTTGCAAATTGAGTCAATAGCCAATTCGGAAAATCTCCAGGAGAGAGGGATGTATTTTGATTTTGAGCGGTTTCTGGCGTGTATTGAGCAAAGGTAGGGAAATAGAACGCACCTACCGCTAAACCTTTTTCATTGAGGCCATCGAGCAGATTTAAATCCTTATAGGCAACCACACCCACTGCGGCATATTTGCTGGTGTATTGCATGCCTTTACCCATAGGGGTTTGGCCTACGAAGGTGTAATTTCGTGGTACAACAGCAACGGAACTGTCTATAGCAATGCCGAATTCAACAGTGCGCCCATTTACAAAAGAATTGTCTTGATCTTTTAGCATAATGCCCGTACAAGCGCTGGCAATAGGTTGTATTGAGAGTAGAGTTGCGATGAGAGTGGCTAATAAAAGACCACGATTAGCATTTTTGTTTGACATGGGGTATCTCCGTATTTGGTTATTGTTAGTATATACCCATTACACTTCAAAATGCGAGAACAATACTTTCTACAAACACAGTACTAAAACGTTGTCATCCTCGGCAAGGCCGCAGTCGGGGGTCCAGTAAAAACCTATATGATCCTGGATCCCCGACCTTCGGTCGAGGATGACAACGCTTCGGTTTAAATCTATAGTATTCATCAAGAACTCATATTTTCATTGGTGATAAGGATATATGCATTTTACTTCGAAATGTTAATATCCCACTTTCATCGCTAATGGCATCGTTACGGTTAATGGTTTTTCCATATCGCTAATACAATCCGCTAATCTAGGCAGCAACCATTTTTCTACCGGGTTTTCCTTGAAATGTGCTTCATAGGCTTTTACTCCAGACCAAGTTTGTAAGTAGTTAATAATTTGTTTGCAGCTCCAATGATTGACAATGGAAAACTTTGGAATAGAGGTTATTTCTGTAAAAGGAAAAGGGATCGTTGTATAAGCTTCATCAAGGTATTTTCTTTCGGGTGGCCAATATGGGCTAACAATATCGGTGTAAAAACTATTGATTAGAAAATTAAAAGCGACATTGTCCGTGTAAAATAAAACATAGCACCACACCGCTATAATGCCATTGGGTTTTAACACGCGCTTGGCTTCTTGATAAAATTTGTTGAAATCAAACCAATGTACGGCTTGTGCTACGGTAATTAAATCGACTGAATGGCTATCTAAACCAGAATTCTCAGCCATGGCCACGCGATACTGCACATTAGCGCAGGGTGTGGCTTCATCTAATTGAGTTTTGCTACCGTCTGTGGCGATAACGGTTTTAAAATAGGGCGCTAACTTTACCGCCGCTTGGCCGTTGCCAGTAGCGCAGTCCCAGGCGAGATCGTGGCTTTTAACCAGCGTATTTAAATAGTTAAATAGATTATCAGGGTAGGTTGGGCGTGCGCTGTTGTATTGATGAGCATGTCCAGAAAAATGATCTTTAAACATGGGGCACTCCTATGAATGGATAAATATGGATTATATACCCATCGTGCTTGAAGATACGAGAGTTGAATCAACTTATTTAACTTAAATCGAAGCGTTGTCATCCTTGATACCCGGAGTACCGAGTACAGACTCCGATCGAGGATAACAGTGCTTCGATTCAAAGCCCAGGATTTTCTAGCGCTAGCAATTGTACATATCGACAAAACTCGCTACAATGGAGTGAGCATCGCATAACCCAGCTGGAGTCTTATTATGCCAAATACCACGCAAAAATTATATTATTGTAACGATAACGTTTTGCTAGAAAAAAAAGATGCTACTTATTGTATACCCAAGTTTTTTGCAGCGCCTGCATGGTTAAAAAAACAACAAATTACACATCCGCTAGGAACCTATGACGGATCAGAGATCGACGCAGTAGAGGTAACCGGCCCTAAAGAAATACCGCTTCCTTATACTTGGTTGCCGCTACGAGCCGCACTAGAAGCCTTATATCCACAATCGTTTAATTTGCTGGTGCGCGCACATCAAGTCATCAGTTGGGATAAAAATCATCGCTATTGCGGGCGTTGTGGAGTAGAGACAAAAGTCAATGGCAGTGGTTTTGAGCGACAATGCCCATCTTGTCATTTGCTATTTTATCCCCGTATCTCGCCCTCTATCATTGTAGCCATTCGTAAAGACAATCAAATTTTGTTAGCCCGCAAAGCGGATTTTATACCCAATGTGTACGGTTTAATTGCGGGCTTTGTAGAAGCGGGGGAGACTTTAGAAGAAACTGTGCATAGAGAAGTGTATGAAGAAGTAGGCTTGCAAGTTAAAAACATCCAGTATTTCAATTCGCAACCTTGGCCTTTCCCCGATTCATTAATGATAGCCTTTACGGCCGATTATGCTGACGGCGACATAGAATTACGCGATGGTGAATTAGAAGCGGCGGCGTGGTATACCGCAGATAATTTAACCGGATTAACAGGTTCTTCTATTAGCATCGCCAGAAAATTAATCGATGATTTTGTAGCTAAGAATAAATAACATGAATATGAAAACTATGATGGATACTCTAATCTTGAATTGAAACTTTGTCATCCTCGGCCGAAGGCCGGGGGTCCAGTTTCGACTGAAGTTTTCTTCTGGATCCCCGACTGCGGCCTCGCGGCCTTGTCGAAGATGACAACACTTTTGTTTCTGATGGCTTACAGCATTAAACTCGCATCAAATACTTAAAACTCTGCTACCGTTAGCGGAGAACGTTCTTTATTTTTAATGGTTAATGGATGCTTTAGCATTTCTTCCAAAACGAACAAGGGCGTTGTTTCAGGATAATGCATGACCGTAGGGGGCAAATAAAAAGTTTGCTCTAACACATGTTGTCCAGAGATGGCGGCGTGCGAAACTTGATCTGTATACACTATCCAAGAGCTTTTTGGCGGCAGGCTTAAGGTGGTTTTGATCACCGACTGTTGATAAGCGATACTTTTTTTCATTCTATTGTGTATGTTTAACATAAAATGATCATACAGCGAACGCGGAGTTTTGGTGATTCTAAATAAATGTAGTAACTGTTGCTCTACTGCAGATATAGACGGAATCTCAGGAATAAATCTTTTCGCAACGGTGCTAAAAGATTCGCCCGTTTGCCAAATGCGCGCAACGCCATGCGGATTGACGTTGCTAAATACGCGCAAAATGCGGTAGCCATTGACCGGTGTGGCCGAAAAAGAGTCTACGTGTAAACGGCTATCATCTTTTTTATAAGAGCTACTACGTCCCGAAACTTCTACGGTGCGTAAGCGGGTACGTCCTGCGGTAAGATGCTTTTGATAGCTAGGAAATAAAGTATTGACTAAAGCTAAGGCATGTTGATGATAACGTTGCAGCAAATTATTTAATTGCGTTTGTTGTGGTGCTGAACCTACAACACCACAGGTTTTACCTGAGTGTGGGTTAAGACTAATATTTTTTTGTTTTGGATCAGTCAATGCAGGCGATAATAGGTTATTTTCATCAGTGGAAAGCGCAAAGTTTAATTGCGGTAAAAAAACAATTTTGCCATGTTCTAGCGAGTGTATAGCTTCTTGTGCTGTTTCATTATTGACTTCGCCATGCCAATTATCAACGGCGATGGGTTTTAAGATGTCCATAAAGAAAACTCCTAACGTCAAATAGAATATTATGCTTTGAAAACATTGTCATCCCCGACTTCGTCGAGGATGACAAAGCTTCGATTCAAATCTATAGTATTCATCAAGCTCGCATATTTTCATTGTGTCTGCACAGCAACCAAACATTCTTGCAACCATTTAGAAATGGAGTCAATCTCATTCTTACAAACCTCATGTCCCATCGTATAAACATTCCAGCAAACTTCGAAGCCCTGTTGCTCAAGCAAAGAACGTGTTCGTTCACCTAAGGGCATAGGTACTACATCGTCCATGTTGCCATGAGCCATATAAATGGGTGGCCGATGCTTGCTAATATGCGCTAACTCCGTCGGTGGAATAAAAGTGGATAAAGCAATAATACCGGCTAAAGTGTCTGGATAAGTTAAGGCAGCAGATAAAGCCATAGCGCCGCCTTGTGAAAAACCCGCTAAAATGATGCGTGCGGGCGGTATGCCTCTGTTAATTTCGACCGCTATTAAATCGTGAGCGGCTTTGATTGCTGCTCTCAAGCCTTTTTCATCTATCTTGAGTTCTGGTGTAAGAGTAGTGATATCAAACCACGCTGGCATGGGATAACCGCCATTGATGGTAACGGGAATAACGGGAGCATGTGGGAAGATAAAACGCACTGGCAATGTTTTAGGCAATTCTAGTTGTGGCACTAGAGGCACAAAATCGTTGCCGTCGGCACCCAGACCATGAAACCAGATGACAGAAGCCTCGGCAGGGGAATCGGGCTCTAATGTGATATGTTCTAACAATGCATTCATGAGTTTTGCGTCCGTGTACTTTTGTTGTTAACTAAAGCTGAGTATAATACAAATGAAATAGGTTTTAGAAGAGTTATTACAGAAAATGGAAAATAGAATCAAAATCTTAAGCGTACTGCTTAGCGCTGCTTTACTATCAGCCTGTGGGCAGAGTGGCCCGCTTTATATGCCTGGCGAAGCGACAGGCGTGCATAAAAAGGACGTATTTGTGCTGGGGGGTGATCAAAGCAAGCCGCAAACACCGGTCACGCAAAAAAATACTCAAGAAAAAACAAAGCCTGAGGCCGAGACTACTACCACGCCGCCTGTAAACGATACGACCATCATACCGGACTACGCCGAGGATGAGATTGACCCATGGAATTGGTGATGCTTACAATGCCTCCGCATCGGTTTCGCCCGTACGCACGCGTATCACTTGCTCTAAAGGGGTAACAAATATTTTACCATCGCCAATTTTACCTGTATGGGCGGCTTTCATAATAGCCTCTATGGCGGTATCGACGGTTTCATCGGCAATAGCCAATTCAATTTTAATTTTGGGTAAGAAATCTACAACATATTCGGCGCCACGATAGAGTTCATTATGGCCTTTTTGGCGGCCAAATCCTTTGACCTCAGTGACGGTCATGCCGGGTAGATCTAAAGCATCTAGGGCTTCGCGCACCTCATCTAGTTTAAAAGGCTTAATAATGGCAGTAATGAGTTTCATGTGCATTCCTTTTTAATGTAGTAGTACTATGCTATACTTTGTACCGTACAAAGTATATCATAACTGACTATACGGATTGCAGTCTATACGCGAGGAGAAATTATGTTTGATTCCAAATTTTTTGATGCGCTGTCGAAAAAACTAACGGATGTTTTGCCCGATAGTTTTCACGATGCTAAAAAAGACTTAGAAAAAAATTTCCACAGTGTTTTGCAAAGTGCTTTTTCTAAATTAGATTTAGTCACGCGCGATGAATTTGATGTGCAAACTAAAGTGTTGAGTAAAACGCGTTTAAAATTAGAAGAGTTAGCAGAAAAAATTGAAGAATTAGAAGAAGAGAAGAAGAAAAAAAAAGAAAGGCGAATAGCTGATCTATACTCATTTCCAATGAAGATGCGAGATTTGAATCAACGCTTTGTCATTCCTGACTGCGGCCTCGCGACCTTGTCGGAATGACAAAAGAGAATCATAACCATCCCCCAAAAAATAATCAGGGGGGACCTATGGGTTTAGCAATTTTATTTTCCCGCGCGCAGATCGGCGTGCAAGCGCCGGTGGTTACCGTTGAAACGCATATTACGGGTGGCGTACCACGGTTTAACATCGTAGGCTTACCTGAAGCGGCCGTGAGAGAAAGCAAAGAACGCGTGCGCAGCGCTATTATGAACAGTCAATTTGAATTTCCAGCCCGCCGTATTACCATTAATCTAGCTCCAGCAGAAATGCCTAAAGAAGGTGGTCGTTACGATCTGGCTATTGCCTTAGGGATCTTAATCGCATCTGAGCAATTAAAAAAACACGATTACAGCGGCTATGAATTTGCTGGAGAGTTGGCTTTATCCGGTTCATTGCGACCCACTACAGGTTTGGTGCCTTTTGCTATTCATTGCCAAAAAGCGGGTAAAACACTCATTATACCTGCAGACAATGCTGCTGATGTGACTTGTGTACGTCACTTGCAAGCGCGTTCCGCTCAACATTTATTAGATGTGTGTGCACATTTCTCAAAAAAGGGAATGCCCTTACCAGAGATTACCGCTAGTCCAACTCAGACTGAAGATCACAAACATTATTTTGATTTAAGCGATGTGAAAGGGCAACCACAAGCACGACGAGCATTAGAAATAGCGGCTGCCGGCGAACACAGTTTGTTAATGGTAGGACCGCCTGGTACTGGCAAAACCATGTTGGCACATCGTTTAGCGAGCATTTTACCGCCGATGACGGAAGAAGAAACTTTAGATGTGGCAGCGGTGTACAGTTTACAAGGACATAGTGCGCTCAATAAGCGTTGGTTTTGTAGGCCTTTTCGTGCGCCGCATCATACAGCATCGAGCGTGGCTTTGGTGGGGGGAGGTTCTCCACCTAAACCAGGAGAAATTTCTTTAGCACATCAAGGCGTGTTGTTTTTAGATGAACTTCCAGAATTTCAGCGTCGCGTTTTAGAATCGTTGCGTGAACCTTTAGAATCGGGTGTAGTGGTTATTTCTAGAGCCGCACAGCAAGCAGAATTCCCGTCGCGTTTTCAACTCATTGCGGCGATGAATCCTTGTCCTTGCGGCCACTATGGTAATCCATTGGGACAATGTCATTGTAGTGCGGAGCAAATTCAGCGTTATCATCAGCGCTTATCTGGGCCTTTTTTAGATCGCATCGATATGCGCATTACGGTAGCGCAATTGCCGCCGCAGATCTTATTAAACACAACAGAAGTGGTTGAAAACAGCCATACGGTGCAAGCGCGTGTAGTTGATGCACGTAATAAACAATACCAAAGGCAGCAGCAATCCAATGCGCGGTTAACGCATCAAAATCTAGTGCAATATTGTCATTTGACACAAACTTTGCAACATTATGCGGTTTCTATAGTCGAAGAAAGACGTTTATCAGCACGCAGTTATCACCGTATTTTAAAATTAGCGCGTACGATTGCCGATCTAGCACTATGCGATTTCATAGAAGAAACACATTTAGCTGAGGCTTTTGCGTATCAGACGGCATTGATGGCAGTGGATTTATAGGTTTATCGTTGCGAGTTGAGTGCCCAAAGCAACTGCAAACCAGAAGATTGTCATCCTCAACTAGGCCGCAGTCGGGGATCCAGAAAAAACTTGATTTAAAACTGGATCTCCGATTGGAGCCTGTACTTGATACTCCGAGTATTGAGGATAAAAAAGCTTTGGCTAAAATATTAATATTCATCAAGGTCGCGTATTTTCATTGGCGATGGGTATAGATTTTATGCTATAATTAACTGTCTAATATTGTGAGGCACCGAGATGAACTTAATTCAAAGACCTAGGCGATTACGGCAAAATGCTAGCCTAAGGCGTTTATTACAAGAAACACGTTTACATAGCGACGACTTCATTTTACCCTTATTTGTCTGTGCCGGGCGCGGCATACGTCAGCCTATAGCCAGTTTGCCAGGGCATTATCAATGGTCTAGCGATGAATTAGTTGCCGAGGTCAAAGCATTGCGTGACCTAGGCATAATAGGGGTTATGTTATTTGGTATTCCCGACAGCAAAGATGCGCTGGGCAGTCAAGCCAGCCACGATAATGGCGTGGTGCAACAAGCAGTGCGTATTTTTAAAGAATATTATCCACAGTGTTTGGTTATGACCGATCTGTGTTTTTGCGAATACACCGACCATGGCCATTGTGGCGCTTTAACGGCGTCGGGCTTGGATGTAGACAACGATCGTACTTTAGAACTACTAGGGCAACAAGCCGTTAGCCACGCGCGTGCAGGTGCGGATGTCATTGCGCCTAGCGGTATGATGGATGGCATGGTTGCGGCCATACGTACGGCCTTAGATGATGCGGACTTTAATCATATCCCTATTTTAAGTTATGCGGTAAAATATAGTTCTGCTTTGTACGGTCCTTTTCGTTTGGCGGCACAAACCACTTTGCAACAAGGCGATCGTAAAACCTATCAAATGGATCCAGCGAATCGTTTTGAAGCATTGAAAGAAGCGAGCATAGATGTTGCTGAAGGCGCCGATATGTTGATGGTCAAGCCAGCGCACACCTATTTAGACATTATACGCGATGTGAAGGAAAATTTTCCTGAATTGCCATTAGCGGCCTACCATGTCAGTGGCGAATATGCGATGATTAAGGCTGCAGCTGCGCAAGGAAGCATCGATGAAATGGCGGTGGCTTTGGAAGTGTTAACCGCAATTAAAAGGGCGGGCGCTAATTTTATCATTACTTATTATGCAAAAGAGATAGTAACTATTCTTAATTCATGTGTGTCTTAAAGCAAGATGCGCCCAATATGGGCTTTTATTGAAAGATGTGTTGATCTTTAAAGGAGTTTATTATGAAGAAGATTGCGGTTGTTTTATCGGGTTGTGGTGTATTCGATGGCTCAGAAATACATGAAGCGGTATTAACTTTATTGTCTATAGACAACAATGGTGCGCAATACCAATGCGTAGCACCAAATATTTGGCAAAGGCAGGTAGTGAATCACTTAACGCAACAAGTGAGTGATGAAATGCGCAATGTTTTGGTTGAATCGGCGCGTATTGCTCGTGGCGACATCAAAGATATTGCTGCGGTTAAAGCAAGCGATTTTGATGCGGCTATTTTTGTGGGCGGTTTGGGTGCTGTGACAAATTTATCTGACTTTGCCGCGCAAGGGGCGAATTGTCAGTTGGAAGCGAGTACGCTCAAATTTACCAAAGCGATGTACGATGCTAAAAAACCACTGGGTTTTGTCTGTATTTCACCAGTATTAGCGGCGAAAATTTGCGATGCTGGCGTTAAATTGACTTCAGGCAATGACGAAGAAATTGCAGAAAAATTAAAAG
>JAJXVQ010000032.1 GCA_021782065.1 Pseudomonadota bacterium | reverse complement strand
TTGATTTGTGTTGCCTTTGCTCATCTCGCACTAGTATATGACGGAGTACGTCACTCCTGGTGCTCGAGGGCTAGTCTTCTACCCTAAAACCAACTGCTGTGAGTATAGTGTACTAGTACCGAGCCGCAACCGTTAGGGATCGAATAAAATAAAAATAGGAATCATTATGTTTGGCAGTCATACAAAACCGAAATATAATCGCATCATGTTAAAAATGAGTGGTGAGGTATTGATGGGAAATTCTCAATTTGGGATTGATCCCGTGGTTTTAGATCGTATTGCCAACGAAGTCACCGAAATTGCCAACTTAGGTGTAGAAGTGGGCTTAGTAGTGGGTGGCGGTAATCTATTTCGTGGTGAGGCTTTGGCTAAAGTAGGCCTAGGACGAGTCACGGGCGATCACATGGGTATGTTAGCCACCACTATGAATGCACTGGCCTTGCGCGATGCCATGGAACGCGCGGGTGTAGAAACCCGTGTGATGTCCGCCATTGCTATGACGGGGCTGGTGGATCCTATGGACATACGTAAGGCAGATTACCATCTGCGCCATGATACCGTCGTTATTTTTTGTGGCGGTACAGGCAATCCTTTTTTTACTACCGATTCAGCAGCGAGTTTGCGTGGCATAGAAATTGGTGCTGATGTTTTACTTAAAGGAACCAAGGTTGATGGCGTTTATACCGAGGACCCGGCTTTAGTGCCCACGGCAAAACGCTATAGCCAGCTTAATTATCGTGAAGTTATCGAAAAAGATTTACGTGTTATGGATACGACCGCGATTTGCATGTGCCGCGATCATCAATTACCCATCATTGTTTTTAATATCAATAAGCCGCATGCTTTAAAAAATATTATGTTGGGCTTAGATGAAGGCACTTTAATTGATGCCACACAATCTACGTTGGCAACCTCTTAATTTTTTGCATAAGGAACAGTCATTATGTTAGATACTATTTATACTGATGCTACTACACGAATGAAGAAATGCATAGAAAATTTGCATTCCACTTTGTTGAAAGTGCGGACAGGGCGTGCGCACCCTAGCTTATTAGACTCCGTTAAAGTACCTTATTATGGCGCCGATACCCCTTTGAATCAAGTGGCTAATGTTACGTTAGCGGATTCTCGTACTATCAGTGTGGCGCCTTTTGAAAAAAATCTGATAGCTGCAGTTGAAAAAGCTATTTTAACTTCAGATTTGGGCTTAAATCCAGTTACGGTAGGTAGCATTATACGTGTGCCTTTGCCGCCTTTAAGCGAAGAACGTCGTAAAGAATTGATTCGTCATGTCAAACTGGAAGCCGAAAACAGCAAAGTTGCGGTGCGTAATGTGCGTAGGGATGCTAATGCACAATTGAAAGATTGCTTAAAAGATAAAAGCATTAGCGAAGATGAAGAACGCCAAGGTCAAGATAAAATTCAAAAATTAACCGACAAATGCATAGAAGAAATTGACAAAATCTTTGCGCATAAGGAAGCCGAACTGCTTGAGGTATAAATGGAATGGAAGGGAACTGTTATTCTTCCATCTACAAGTACCCTAAAGCACAGATTGGGATGCAGGTTGTCCGTAATTTTGAGTTGAAAAAGCGGATTTTATATGGGCATAAATGAGTATTTTTCAGGGAAAAATTACGGGCAAGATGCGCCCAATATGGGCTTTTGTCGAAAAAAGCTCGCAGTCCCAAAGCATATTGCAATAGTCATGGATGGCAATGGCCGTTGGTCTAAAGCGCTCGCTAAGCCACGGCACTTTGGTCATAAAGCCGGTTTAGAAACTCTTAAGAAAATCATCGAAGCAACCGCAAAACGAGGCGTGTCTTATTTAACTGTATTTGCTTTTGGCATCGAAAATTGGCTACGCCCCAGTGTAGAAGTCAATTATCTTATGAACTTATTTTTAACCGCTCTACGCCGCGACATCGGTCGCTTGCACGAGAATAGTATACGAGTGCAGTTTATAGGCGATAAACTACAAGTTCATGCTGATCTCATACAGAGTATGCAAGAAGCCGAATCTTTAACACAAAATAATACCGGCATGACTTTAATAGTCGCTTTTAATTACAGTGGCCGCTGGGATATACGGCAAGCTTGTCAACGCTTAGCTGAAAAAGCAGTAACCAATCAATTAAATGTCGCTGATATAAATGAAGAGCTGATTAGCGAACATTTATCCACGGCTGCCTGGCCCGATCCGGACTTATTTATACGGTCCAGCGGCGAGCAGCGGCTGAGCAACTTTTTATTATGGCAATTAAGCTACGCTGAGCTTTATTTTACTCACAAACATTGGCCTGCATTTGACGAAACAGAATTAGATAAGGCCATTGCATTTTATGCTTCCAGGGAACGGCGTTTTGGGAAGATCAGCGAACAACTCAAAGGATTAGACGATGCTTAGACAAAGATTATTAACTGCAGCCATACTGATACCGCTGGTTCTAGCAGCGATTTATTTTTTACCGTTATTTTATTTCTTTTTAATGGGCTGCGGCATTGTTGCCTTAGCCGCTTGGGAATGGTGTACACTGGCTGATTTTAAAAATACAAAAATTAAAATAGCTTATGTGTTATTCGCTTTATTGCTGTGTGCTTTATCCTGGGATTTACCCTTTGAATTATTTACCCTAGGTGGTGTGCTGTTATGGATAGCTTTTATCGTCGCTTTGTTCCGTTACCCTAAGGGGAGTATTTTTTGGCAACGACACTCATGGCTTAGAGCTTTCCCGGCGCTGTTTGCATTCGTTGCTTTTTTAGCAAGTCTTATGCTATTAAAAGAAGCATCGCCTGTTTTTATCTTTATGCTGTTGGCGATCGTGTGGGTGATGGATTCAGCGGCTTATTTTGCGGGTCGCTTGTGGGGTAAAAGGCCTTTGGCCCCACAGATTAGCCCTAAAAAAACCATAGAAGGATTGCTAGGCGCATTGTTGGTGATCATAGTGCTATCGGTGCCATGCGTGTTATCTTTTAATCCCTATAAACAAGCGCCCTGGGCCTGGCTTTTATTAATTTTAACGACTGCGGTGGTGTCGGTTTTAGGTGACTTAGTGGAAAGCATGGCGAAACGTATTTATACCGTCAAAGACAGCGGCCATTTATTACCTGGACATGGTGGTATTCTGGACCGCATAGACAGTTTATTGGCTGCGACAATTTGTTTTGCGTTAGGGCAAATGATCGTGTCGTAGAAATATCTCGTCATTGCTATGACGGGACTAGAGCGAGAAATAGTTATGAGAAATTTATAGGTTATCTACAAAAACAGGAGAAAAGGAATTGTCAGTTATAATCTCAATTCTACTATTTCTAGTCTCGATTTCTATTTTAGTCGCAGTACACGAATGGGGGCATTTTATCGTTGCGCGCTGCTGTGGGGTTAAAACGCTACGCTTTTCTATAGGCTTTGGTAAGGTAATTTGGCGCAAAGTCACGGGCAGTGGTTTAGAAATCGCCATATCGGCCATTCCGTTGGGTGGTTATGTTAAGTTTTTAGATGAAAACGAAGCCAAAGTAGCAGTAGCCGATCGCCCTTTTGCATTTAATAGGCAATCCGTTTTTAAGCGCATTGCCATAGTATTAGCGGGGCCGTTGTTTAACTTGTTATTTGCCATTGCTCTTTTTTGGCTTGTGCTGCTCATAGGTATTCATCAAATAAAACCCATCATCGGTGAAGTGGTTCCTCATAGTTTAGCCGCTAAGGCGGGTTTTTTACCCATGCAACGTATCGTTGCCATTAACGACGATAAAGTTGCTTCCTGGCAAGATATACGGCTTGCTTTATATAGCAAACTGGCGGATGACAAGCCTATACTGGTATGGGTGCGAGACCCTAATGATGCTGTAGCACATTCCATCATGGTCAATGTATCGGGGATACCGCTAGATGAAAATAATGTAGACATCTTAGAAGATTTTGGGGTATTTCCCTTTGTTTTAGATGTGCCCGCTATCATCGATCAAGTTGAAGCTAAAAGCCCAGCTGCAGCTTTAGGATTACAACATGGCGATAAAATTATTAGTATCAATGGCAAAACGGTTGAAACCTGGCAACAGCTATTAGAACATATTACCGGTTTAGGTGGCCAAACAGTGAATCTAACTATTTTGCGTGATGGCGTAGAAAAGTCATTAAGTGTGGCCTTAGGAAAACGCATCGATCACCAAGGCGAAGAAAGAGGTTACCTGGGCGTTAGAGCTAAGCCATTACCTATACCTAAAAACTTATTGGTGGTTAAACGCTATGGACCATTAGCAGCTATTCCTTTAGCGTGGCAGGAAACGTGGCGCATGACCACCCTATCGGTTAATTTAATGTATAAAATGATTACAGGCAAAATAGGGTTGAGCGGTATAGCCGGCCCTATAGGCATTGCAGAAGGGGCGGGCATAGTCGCCTATTCAGGCTTATCGGCGTATTTAGGTTTTTTAGCGTTAATCAGTATAGGGCTAGGAATTGTAAATATCTTACCTATTCCGGTGTTGGATGGCGGATATTTGTTCTATTTTTTACTGGAAATAGCGCGCGGGAAGCCATTATCCGATAAAGTGCAATTAATAGGCATAAAAATAGGCTTTGCAATCTTGATTGCCCTGTTGCTGTTAGCCTCTTATAACGATATCATGCGTCTTTTACAGTGATGCGATATTTTCGTGAATTGCCCGAATGAATACGTAGGGGCAACCCCCTCCCCATGGTGCCCCTATTAGGGTAGGCACAGGGGCGTGCCCCTGCATCTTGATATGTAATGAGTATTATAAGGATAATTATGAAACATAAACTTAGATTATCGTTGATTTCTACTGCGCTGTTGGCTTGCCTTAGCGCGCGCGCCTACGCAGACGAATCATTTAAGGTCGATAAGATAGAAATCCAAGGTTTAAAACGTATTAATGAGGGCACAGTATTAAATTACTTGCCTATACAAATTGGGCAAACCCTTCAATCTTCCGATACGGCTAAAATTATACGTGTATTGTATAAAACTGGGTTTTTCAGCGATGTAACTCTGGATCATGCAGGCAATACCCTCATTATTAAAGTGGTGGAAAAACCAACCATTGGCCAATTTAAAATCAACGGTAACAAAAGTATTCCGACTAAAACCTTGCGCAAGACTTTGTCCGATTTAGGCTTTGCTGAAGGACGTGTTTATGATCCTTCTTTGTTAAGCAGTATACGCGATTCCTTGCAGCGCGAATATTATAATCGCGGTAACTATAATGCCACGGTAACCACAAAAGTAACTCATACCTCCAGTAACCGCGTAGACATCAATATTAATGTCTATGAAGGACCATTGGCAAAGATCAGTGAAATTTCGATTATAGGCAATCATGCTTTCAAAGAAAAAGAATTGCTCAAACAATTTAGCTTATCTACCACGGGCATGTTTTCCTTCTTAACGGATGATGACAAATTTTCACAGGAAAAGTTGAATGGCGATTTAGAAAAATTACGTTCATTTTATATGGATAGGGGTTATGTGCAATTTAAAGTGGATAGTTCTGAAGTATTGTTGAGCCCAGATAAAAAGAAGGTAACGATCCTGGTTCACGTTACTGAAGGTGATAAATTCACAGTCAGCGGCTATAAAATGGCCGGCACCTTTGTAGAGCCTAAAGAAAAATTAGAAAAGTTTGTGCACTTTGAGCCGAATGAAACCTTTAACCGCAAAAAAATCACCGATATTACTCAAGCCATGAGTAATACCATGGCCAACGATGGTTATGTGTATGCTCATGTAGAGCCTTTGCCTGAAGTCGATGCGGCTAAGAAGCAAGTTTTTGTGACTTTCTTAGTGAGCCCGGGTAATCGCTACTATGTGCGCGATATCAATTTCCATGGCAACGACAAAACCGAAGATCAGGTATTGCGTAGGGAAATGCGTCAGCAAGAAGGGGCGCCTTATTCTTTGTCTAAATCTAAACAATCCGAAACTCGTTTGAATCGTACCGGTTATTTTAAGACCGTTAAAGTTGAGAATACTCCGGTGGCAGGCAGCGATGATGAAGTGGATGTAGACTTTAATGTAACCGAAGCACCGTCGGCGACCATGTCCTTGGGTCTAGGTTATACCAATAGTTTAGGTTTCTTGATCAATGCGGCTTATTCACAGCCTAACTTTTTAGGTACCGGTAAGAGCGTTGGCGCCAATGCAACGGTTGCTGAGGGGCAGCAAAGTGTATCCTTAAATTACTTCAATCCTTATTATACCATGGACAATGTGGGTAGGGGTTTTAGCGCGTATGCTGATCACTATAATACTAATGAAACGTATAGCGACAGCGTTGCGTATGAATATAATGACTTTGGTGCCAAGATGTTTTATAGCTTCCCTGTGAGCGAAGAAGATAAGCTGAGCGCGGGCATAGGCTATGGAGCAACGTTGCTCAATACTGGAACTGACGCCAGTGATGCCGTGATAAACTTTATGGATAATTATACCCTAAGTTTGCCATTACAACGTAATAGTAACGAAGTGGCCATCGATCCCATTACGGGCGAACCCCTACTATACCCAACGCATGAAAGCATTTATAACGTCAATTTAACCACGGCTTGGGGACACACAGGTTATGACCGGGCGATATTCCCTACACGAGGTTATTCCCATTCGTTGAGTGCCAATGTAGCCTTGCCCGGTGGTGGTACCAGCGTCAGTTACTATAAATTGGATTATACGGGGCGTGTGTATCAACCTTTGGGTAAGGGTTTTATCGCTTCGGTACGCGCGGAAGTGGGTTATGGCGATGGCATTTTAGGCACGCAATATTTGCCTTTCTACCAAAACTTTGGTGCGGGTGGTATAGGTGTGCCTGGCGCTGTGCGCGGTTATCAAAGCTTTTCTATAGGCCCTAGAACGACGAATCCAGATGGCAGTACATCGACCATTGGTGGTAATGCCATGACGGTGGGTAGTGTGGAATTAATTATACCCACACCGTTGACTCCAGACAGCTTCCGAGTTACCACTTTTATGGATGCTGGTAATGTCTATAATTGGAATGGTGGTGCGCCAACCGCTACCGCTGATGGTACTGGATCTGGTCCTATACGATATTCAGCGGGTATACAAGGACAGTGGCAAACGCCTATGGGACAAATTATCTTTAGCCTGGCGAAACCGATTAATCCTCAGCCTAACGATGTGACCGAAGTATTCCAGTTCTCGGCCGGGACTTCGTTCTTATAAGCAATTTACGGTATATATTTACTGTAGGCGCGGTTCGTGAACCGTCCTTGTTGAATACAGGCTAAGGCTTAGGATTGTCAACCGGTTTGTAGGGCCAGTTTGACTCTAACTGTGAAAATATGGTACTTTCGGTGCGCAAAACAGAATAGGGCATTTAGCATAGTACTGTATACATATTAACCAAGGAGACGAACGAACATGAAAAAATTAACCCTAGCATTAATGGCTACATTAGCCATGGGCTTAGCTGCAACAACCTTTGCCGCGGATACCAAGGCCGCACCTGTACCAGCCAATACAGTAGCCTCTGCAGCAACGAACACGGTAACCTCTGCACCTAGAATCGGTGTGATTGAATTGGGTCAAGTCTTAAAAGCTGATCCACAAATGCAAGCA
Organism: Pseudomonadota bacterium; assembly: GCA_021782065.1. The sequence goes on along the minus strand of JAJXVQ010000032.1, from coordinate 3,337 downwards.
TTGAAAAAGCAACTAGAATCTCAGTTTAAGCCTAGAATGGATAAAATGACAGCTTTGCAAACTACCTTAAAGGCCGATACCGACAAAATGTCGCGTAATGCCTCTGTAATGAGCGCTGCGGATAAAGACGCTCTGAACGAAAAAATAAGCCGTGAACAACGCGATCTAACTCGTATGCAACAAGATTACTTCCAAGATGCTAAAGCAGCACAGAATGAAGCTATGTCTAAAGTACTAAAACGTGTGGATGATGTAGTGGCTAAAGTGGCTAAACAACAAAACTTGGATCTTATTTTCCAACGTGAAAATGTGGCTTACCACAGTGCCCGTGTGGATATTACCCAAGCGGTGATCGCGCAGATGAAATCAGCGCAATAATGCTGTCAGCATGAATATAAAGTCTTACTGTTTAGCCGAAATTGCAGCTCTCATTGGTTGTGAAGTAGACAGTCGTTGGCAAGATCGGCGCATTACCGGTCTTGCCCCTTTAGAAACAGCTAATGCCGAGCAATTGAGTTTCATTAGTCATAGCAAGTATAAAAAATATTTGGCAACAACTAAAGCGGCGGCAGTAATAGCCCCTGCCGAAACGGCTAGTTGTGTCAATGCTGATACGGCTGTGCTTATATATCCCGATCCCTATCTCGCTTATGCAAAATTAACTCATTTATTTGCCTATAGAACACCTAGAACCGCAGGAATACATCCTAGTGCGGTTATAGATAATAGTGCAAAAATTGCTAGCAGCGCCAGTATAGGTGCTCAAGTAGTAGTGGAAGAGGGTGTAGTCATAGGTGAAAATGTAGTTGTAGGCCCTGGTTGCGTTATAGGCGCGCACAGTACTATAGATAACGATAGTTATTGCTATGCCAGAGTAACGCTTTACCATCATACTCAGGTCGGCAAGCGCGCTATTTTACACAGTGGTGTGGTGCTGGGTGCAGATGGTTTTGGTTTTGCGCCTGAAAAAGGACAATGGACTAAAATAGAACAATTAGGATGTGTGTTAATAGGTGATGACGTGGAAATTGGTGCTAATACCACGGTCGATCGCGGCGCATTGGGAAATACAATCATCCACAATGGCGTTAAATTGGATAATCAAATTCAAATTGGACATAATGTTAAGATTGGTCAGGGTACAGCTATTGCCGGTTGCACCGCCGTTGCGGGTAGCACCACTATAGGCCGTCATTGCCGTATTGCGGGTTTGGTGGGCATTGCAGGACATTTAGAAATCACCGATGGTGTGGTTATTTTGGGGATGAGTGGAGTCAGTAAATCTATTTTAGAACCCGGTATTTATGCTTCCGGTATTCCACTAGAATCACGCGAATCCTGGGCAAGAAATGTGATACAATTTAAACACTTAAATGAGCTGGCTAAGAGAGTTAGCCAATTAGAAAGAAAAGAGTAATTATTCCTTCCCATTTATGGGTTTGTGTAGTGAAAAGGCTAGATACGAGAGGATGAACATGAGTGAATTATTGAGAGTGACAGACATCTTAAATTATCTACCACACCGAGCTCCTTTCATGTTGGTGGATAGAGTATTGGAATATGAAGTGGGTAAGCGTTTAGTGGCCATTAAAAATGTCACCTTCAACGAACCTTTCTTTGCAGGGCATTTTCCGGATAATCCTGTGATGCCGGGTGTATTGATCATTGAAGCCTTAGCACAAGCGGGCTGTATATTGGCATTTTTGTCTAATGATATCGATGTTTCTAGCGAAGAGCTTTATCTATTTGCGGGCATTGATAATGCGCGTTTTCGACGTGTTGTGATTCCGGGGGACCAACTCAGATTAGAAGTCACCATTACCAAGATGAAGCGTGACTTCTTAAAAGTCGAAGCGATGGCTAGTGTGGATGGCGAAGAAGCGTGCAACGCAGAAATTATGAGTATTAGATCTAGGATACAAAAAAAGTGATACATCCAAGTGCAATCATTCATGAAACGGCGAAAGTCGATAGCAGCGTTAGCATCGGCCCATGGAGTTATATAGGCGCTGAAGTTGAGGTTGGCGCAGGTACGATTATAGGCCCGCATGTGTGCATCGAAGGGCCAACTACATTGGGTCAAAACAACCATATACATCCTTATGCTTCTATAGGTGGTGATCCACAGGATAAGAAATATGAAGGTGGGAAAACCCGCTTAGAGATTGGCGATAGCAATTCTATACGCGAATTTGTAACCATCAATCGCGGTACAGAGCAGGGCGGCTATGTGACCCGTTTAGGGAATCACAACTTACTGATGGCTTATGTGCATGTGGCACATGATTGCATCATAGGAAATCACGTTATTCTTGCTAATAATGCAAGTCTAGCAGGCCATGTCATCGTGCGCGATCATGCCATACTGAGTGGCTTTTCTGCCGTCCATCAGTTTGTCATTATAGGTGAACACAGTTTTGTCGCTCATGCAGGCATGGTGGGTCAAGATGTGCTGCCATATGTTTTAGTTTCTGGCGATCCAGCCGAGCCTTATGGCATTAATTCATTGGGCATCAAGCGCCGGGGTTTTACGGAAGAACAAATTGCAGCGATCAAATCTGCCTATAAGATTATTTTTCGTCAAGGGCTAAAAACAGTCGAGGCTATAGAGAAACTAAAAGAAATGGTCACTGCACACCCGGAAATTACGCTTATGCTGCAGGCATTAGAAAGTCCATCTGCGCGTGGTATTGCCCGCTAATATGCTAACAATAGGGATAGTTGCGGTAGAACCTTCTGCCGATATACTCGGCGCTAGCCTCATGCAAGCCTTATTGGCTACGCGGCAAGATATTCAGTTCATAGGCGTGGGCGGCCCTCGTATGGCTGCGATTGGGTTTAAGAGCTTATATTCATTTTCTGCCTTATCACACATGGGCTTTATAGAAGTCATTAAACATTTGCCCACACTATTATCCGCCCGACGTTATTTGTTGTCCCAATTTATTGAGCAAAGAGTTGATCTTTTTATAGGCATTGATGCACCTGATTTTAATTTATATCTAGAAGAACGGCTCAAGAAGAAATCCATCAAAACGGTGCATTATGTCAGCCCTAGCGTGTGGGCTTGGCGCTCTGGGCGTATTCACCGCATCAAACGTGCTGTAGATTTGTTATTAACGTTATTTCCTTTTGAAGCACAATTTTATCAAAAGAATGCTATGAAAGTTCAATTTGTAGGTCATCCATTGGCCGATGAAATTGGATTCGTTGTAGACATATATGAAGCCCGCCGTAATTTAAATATAGATAATAATGAGGCCAAGATAATTGCCTTATTTCCCGGCAGCCGCAGCGCTGAAATTAAATATATGGCACGACCTTTTTTGGAAGCAGC
>JAJXVQ010000031.1 GCA_021782065.1 Pseudomonadota bacterium | reverse complement strand
GCTCATGCTCAATTGTGTTGCCATGGACAGGACGCGGTTTTTGATTTGGCCGTTAAAACCATTTAACACCGATAACACGGTGATCAGCACGGTAATGCCCAAAGCGATGCCTATGGTCGAGCTAATGGAGATAAATGAAATAAAATGGTTGCGCCTTTTGGCACGTATATAGCGCAAACCGATAAAAAATGGTAATGATTTGTACATAGGTGCTTTCTGGACCTTTAAAAAGGCTTATCTTACCTCATTTGGGGGTAAAATTCAAAAAATGGGCAGTTTGAAGGCAATGCCTCTAATACACTCGTGTTATAGGGAGCTCGCAAGTAGCCCTCAACCCCTCTGGTAAAACACAATCCCCACACGTTTAATGTGATCAATCAAATCAGGATTTTCTATTTGCTGCAATAACGACAAATCAAAAGTATAAGGTAACAACAGTTCGTCTAGCTCATTGTCGATTCGCCCTAGCTCAGTATCAGTCAGCGCAGAGCCCGTTAAAGTTAAATCAATATCAGAGCCTTCACGGTAATTTCCTTTAGCGCGTGAACCATACAATATAGCTTGCTCTAGATTAGGATGTGCAGACAATACTTTTATAATCCGCTCTATGATAGCTACACTTAAGCCAGAATGCTGGCTCAATACATTAACTTTCATCTTTTAAACGTTGTAATGTATTTTCCAAGGCCTCAAACATTGGAAAAAAGCGTAGTTTGATATTAGAAGCAACGGACTTTGCCGTGTCTGGATTGTAGGTATGTACACTTCTATTCCTATCCTGAATCATCTCCATCCACACGTCTCCATCCGTAATTAAACTCAGTTTAAAGGCTTCACGGGTTGCATCTTTAGAACCAAAAATGGCCATATGACCGCGATATTCCAAAAAGTCTTTGAGGGTACTCCAGGCAAGCTCATGGGTGTATTCAAAACATTGAATCAAGCCTTGTTCTTCCAACTCATTGAAAGTGCCTTTGGAAATGAACCTACGTAATTGCGCCAAGGCTTTTTGATAGTTAGAAAATCGCTGTTGCCAACGTATATCTTTTGCTTTATCGTCTACAGGCATTTATTTTTCCTCACAATGAATCTGAAAATTATAGGCTGTTTACCCTAAAAAAACAAACTTTATCCTGAGTAACCTTCCGCTCCCTAACAGTTGCGGTTCGGTTATTTTATTTATATCCGAGCCGCAACTGTTAGGGAGCGGAAGGTTATTTATGATATATTCCCTCTAAGCCATCACAAGGAATCTATTATGTCTGGATTTGATAAACGCGTTTACAACTACGAAGATGCCCTAGCGGGCTTAAAAGACAGTATGACCATCATGGTGGGTGGTTTTGGCTTATGCGGTATACCAGAGGGCTTAATTGCCACAGTGCACAAAATGGGCGTCAGCGGCCTAACCTGTATTTCCAATAATGCTGGCGTCGATGGCTTTGGCCTAGGCCTATGGCTGGAAAAACGGCAAATCAAGACCATGATCGCTTCTTATGTAGGCGAAAACGCCTTATTCGAACAATTGTTGTTGTCGGGCGAAATGCAGGTCATCTTAACCCCACAAGGCACTTTGGCCGAAAAAATCCGTGCGGGCGGTGCCGGTATTCCCGCTTTTTATACTGCAACCGGTTATGGCACCCCCGTAGCCGAAGGCAAGGAAACGCGCGAATTTGCGGGTCGTCATTATGTGATGGAAGAAGCCTTACACGCCGATGTCGCATTAATTCGAGCTTGGAAGGCCGATACCATGGGTAACCTCATTTATCGTAAAACAGCTATGAATTTTAATCCCATGATGGCCACCGCCGCTAAGCTCACTATCGCCGAAGTGGAAGAAATTGTTCCCGTGGGCAGCCTAGATCCCGAACACATACATACACCTGGCATTTATGTTAATCGCATTATCCAAGGTAAATTTGAAAAACGCATTGAGCGACGCACGCTGCGCGCTGATCACAAGGAGTAAACCATGCCCTTAAACCGCGACCAAATCGCCAAACGCATTGCGCTAGAATTAAAAGATGGTTACTACGTTAACCTAGGCATAGGCATTCCCACCCTGGTGGCGAATTACATCCCGAAGGACATTAACGTCATGCTGCAATCGGAAAATGGCTTATTGGGTTTAGGACCTTATCCTAATGAAAATGAAGTAGACCCGGATTTAATTAACGCCGGTAAAGAAACCGTCACTGCTATAAAAGGCGCTGCCTTTTTCTCTTCCGCCGATAGCTTTGCCATGATCCGCGGCGGCCATATCGATTTAACTGTATTGGGCGCTTTTGAAGTAGATGTGAATGGTAATATTGCTTCGTGGATGATTCCCGGCAAATTGGTTAAAGGCATGGGCGGTGCTATGGATTTAGTGGCTGCGGCCAAAAACATCGTCGTCGCCATGATGCACACTAGCCCCAAGGGAGAATCTAAATTATTGCAGCATTGTACTTTGCCCTTAACCGGCGTGAATTGCGTACATAAAATTGTGACTGACCTAGGCGTGTTGAGTGTAGAGAACGGATGTTTTCGTTTGTTGGAACGCGCTCATGATATGAGCATAGAAGAGATCAAAGCTAAAACCGCCGCCCCGCTGATTGTAGAAGGGGAAATAGGCGTGTTGGTATAACGCTTAAACGAGACGGTTCACTGAACCGTGCCATCCTCGGCAAGGCCGCGAGGCCGCAGCCGGGGATCCAGTTTCAATTCAAGTTTTCCCCTGATTTAATTCTGGATCCCCGGCCTTCGGCCGAGGATGACGATGTGGCTTTATTTATTATAGGCAGTGAGCGTAGGTGTTGTGCTAGAAGATTCTTTGTTATCTGCTCCACCTTTTTTATCTGCTTCACTTTTTTTCCTATCTTCTTGCCTCTTTTCTGCCAGCATCCGACCAATTTTTTCTCCAAGCTCCGGCGGTAAACCTAATGACATTGCTACCATACCGCCTATCATCCCAGCAGCTTCCTTCTCTGCCTCATCCTTAGCCTCATTCGTAGCCTCACCACCAGTATCGCCTTCTTTATTCATGGTGCTTAAACCCAAATTAAATCCAGCGTAAAGCTGAAGCTCTTCGTTTTGACTCGCAGCGCTTAATAAAGAAGTATCACTGGGTTGCTCAGACATTTTTACGCCTCGTTAAATTGGTCCGCCGCGGCCGGGACCACGAGCAGCAGCAAGAGGAGTGCCGCCTACAGTACCCGCACTGCCGCCCGCTGGGCTAGGAGTGGGTGTGAATGATGAGCCCAGCTTCTTATTCTTGCTATCGTCGCTTGTCGATTTAGACTTACCTACTGGTGCGATCAATGGATCAAGGGCTGCCATCAATCCTGACGACTTGGCGGTGAGCACCGTTCCATTTCCAGCAGCTAGCGGATTAAACAGTCCAGCGACATGCCTACCAAGGTTGCTCACATAGCTCTTCGGCTCATCTTTTTTACCGTCAACTTTCTCTGCCAACGTATCATCCCAAGGTGCAAGATCCTTAATAACCTTTGGAAGGAGGCCATTAAGACCATCCAGACCAGCGCCGGCAGCACCACGGAGAAGGTCCAAAGGAACACCGGTAACCGGATTGTTAAGAAGGAGGCATTTTCCCGCTTTTGTCAGCATGCCATCATCCGACTTGTGTTCGGCTAAAGGACGCCATAGTTCTTTCTGTTTGTCTTTCGTATCTGTCATATCTGTAGGACTAGCCATTTTCGCACCCCATCTGATTACTTAATAGGCTTGAATTGTACCAATTTTAAACAAAAAAGTCAAGCCTTTTCAACTTTCTTGCTATTTCTCAATGACCTAGCTTCCTTAAGCTTTGGTCACCCCTTAGACTAAACATGCTATAATTTTACACTGTTTTAACCCGGAAAATCAAGGGTTTGTGGCCATAAATTGGCCAGCATTAGCCTCCCTCTCCTCCGCCGCTTATTCCTTTTTTAATTTCATTCCCAGCCGCAGCATAGGATTCCATTGATTTTCTTCTAGCATCCATTTGCTTCTCAGCCGCGGCGTGACCGGTTTCGGCACCTTTCTCTACGCCGCCCTTGACTTGACTCATCATGCCTTCAATTTCAGTACGTTCTTCAGCAATACCAATCCAACGCATAATATGATCTGGTATATGGTAAATCAGTGAAAAAGACTTGTTCAGCACAACCATCAACGTGTTTACGTATATGCCCCATAGGATCAACAGGCTAAACATACCGGAGGTATCGCCGTTAGTCGTAGTGCCGCCCTTCCAGCCCTGCCAGCCATTTCTAATGATACCTATACCCGTAATCTGCGGCCCATTGTGATAAGTCACACCGCCCCCATTGACCAACAGACCCGCAACCATGAAAAAACCACCATTGACGATCAGAACAGTTACATAACTCATAACCGTAGCGGCAAAAAAGCCGATGATCATTAAAGAAGGCCGCAAGAATACGCTGGCTAAGATACCCACACCGGCACTACTCTGGCCAAAGGCTTCATGCGTACCTTCTGGATTTAAAATACCTAAAGACAACATGGGTGCTGCCGCCATCGCCTCAATGGTCAATACTAACCATTGTATGAAGGCAAAAGTAAACACCAGATAAGGGATCATAGGGAAATAATACGCCATAAGGGCGCCCATGGTCATCATGATACCCAACAAAGCCGAATACATGGCCATTCCCCAGGTCATCGCGGTCATCATGGCACTAGCAATCCCCGATATATTCGAGAAAACGAAAGAGACCAAGCCCGCTTTCCACATGTAGACGAAACCCATATGGTAAAGTTTTGATGTTTCGCCCAGTAAACGCAAACCCGACGAGCGCAGCAAGAACAGAGGATTAACCAACTGCCCTCCTGTGCCGAATGTCGACAGAGGCGCCATGGCCTGTGAAAAATTGTACATAATCATGCCATTAACATACTTATACCAGTTTAAAGGATTGATTATCATTTTGGGAAATTTTGGTTTTCCAAAATTGTTGGGATTAGCCGCACCTAGATTAGAGGTACCACTATAAATACCACAACTTTGCACCGGTTTGCCGCTACTATCCAAAATGACATTACCATTACTATCCGTTAGCGGCGTACAGTTTGATGTAGATCCACCACCATTTCCAGAATTGTTGTCGCTGCTACTGTAACTATCAGTATTCGACAAGGCCTGCATAGTAATACCTTCTGCTCCTATTAATACCTTGCCTAAACTATTGCCTGTACTACGGCCATAGGCATGGTACTTATTCTTATGGCCTTGGTGAGCCCCGCCATTAATATCAGCAGAAGTACGCGCATCTTGGCAACGCCTAGTACCATTGGGATCCTCGGTCGAACTGGTAATCCCTATGCCGTCTTGGCAGGCTAAAGCAGGATAACTATAATCATATGCATAGGCCGAAAAAGTTGTAGTTGAAGTATTTAACATTTGCGCCATATTTAAGAAAAAGACACCGGCACTCGCCCAGCCATTGTATTTTGCCGCAGCAACCAATGTCTCTTTCTTCCCTGCGCAAGGCGTGCTAGGGTCGTCCGGATTGCATTGTGCAAGTATAGTTCCATTACTATCTGGGTTGCCTGGGTTTGTTCCCTGATTTGCTTGCGCTTGCAGCGCGGCTTCAGCAGCTTGATAAGTCTGATAATTTTGCAGCGTTGCCGCTTGATATTGCATAGCTACCTGTTGCAGTTGATCCGTAATCCAGGAACTTGCATCGCTGCTAGGGGTAGCCTCAGTACAAGGGATTTCATTACCATCGGGATCATACGTTATGGTACAGGAAGACGGGCCACTATCTGCGCCTGTATTAGCGACATTCTGTGTACCGCCTGGAGCAACGGGTACAGCACCCGTATCTTCGTAAACCAAATAAGAATCCGCTAAAAATGCTAGTGTCGGCAGTACCGTTGTTGTGGTCGTTGTTGTCCCATCTGCGTTTTGCGTAGTGATTGTCGTTTTAAAAGCATGGCTACCGTTAGGGCCCCCATAAGCGCTTTGGGTCTTAGGATCACTCTGTGGGTTTTGACCCGTACTAGGATAAATGCCATACCAATTACCGCCATATATCCCATAGGCCGTATTATTGTTCCTAAGATCATAACCAATCATGTTATTAATAAGATCCCTCTGACTGGTATAATAATTTTGTAGTGGTACATCTCCACTAGGACCACTGCCAGTAGGCATGGTCACATAACCACAAATTGAGCTGCGAGACCAATCATTTGGACTTGCAACACCAAAGGCCCAAACATAGGTATTCGGCAGATTTGCGCTTGTAACTTGATCGGTATCTTGATATAAAATATAAGGCGTTGTTTGCAGATAAATCTGTGCATAGTTATTTTTCTTTTTCTTAGTAGTCGTATCGATAGTAGCGGAAACATTCCCATTATTATTATATTCTTGTGTCCAATAATATCTGAGATTTTGTGCTTCTGTAAAAGCAATAGAACAGGTTAAATATTGAAAGATACTGGTTGCCGTTTCCACATCAGAGGTAGACGCACTATTGACTACAATCTTCGCGTTACCTGAAGCAACCTGATCCACCATATTATTCCAAATATAATCGGCGGCCCCTACGCCTTGCACAATCACCCACATCACAAAAACTTGGATAACAGCATAGCCTTGTACCGCCATGTCTTTCATGCCCAATGAGGAGGTCGTCGTTGGCAATAACAGTGCAAAACCCATAGCGGAACGCAGCGGGATCCACACGGAATTCCACTTGCTGCCCAGCATTTCGCCCTGATGAGAGGTGTTGATGGTGGATACCACTAAACTATAGAGTATAAGAATACAGCCTAAGACTATAACCGCATTGTTAAAGTACAAAAACGCAAATTTTAATAAAGTAGACTCCTTACCCCCTGACCATTGTGTTAATACATTACCTACATTGCCAAAAATGGTGGCCAGATAATACATAGATTGATCATTGGGTGAAGGCGTAAAAAAGTTAGGCGCAGCAAACACGGCCGGCGCCAATAGACACAAAGCGATTAGTGATAAAATACGTTTCATGATTTATCCTCGCCGTTCTTCGGTTCTACAGGGTCCTCTATTTTCGAATGCCACCACTCGTGTACACTGCAGCCTAACTTCTTATGTTTAATCTGAAATATCCAAAAATGAAAGCGAAAAGCCAACGCAAAAGCTAATGAAGCGACTACAATGGCCAATAACCCGCCCATAAAGTCCATCATATAAAAAAGGTAAAGGCTATAGATAACGATAGCTACCCCTATAGCGCCATAAACTAAAAATAAACGCATAAATTCTTTTTGGCGCAGTTTCATATCTTCTGCGCTTAAATTAAGGCGTGTCAATGCTTCCTGAAATGTTTCTGTATATTCAGCCTTTTGAGGCACAAAAAGTCCTTTGCCTAAATTATACACATAGCGGCTGGAAGATTTGATGATATCCCAACCTATCCACGCTTTAACATTAATAGCGGGCTTATATGCCCATGCTATTCCATGACCTACTTTTTTAAACATGCCCATATCTGTAGTCTCTTTGGTTAACATCCTAACAATTGAGGCCATTGTATCAAATTTTGCACAAGCACGACAGCATTTATCCTGAATTAATTCATCGTGTTAATCTTTTGTTAAGCTTTCCTGAATAACCAGTATTTGCCATTAATACAAACCCTATCATACCGTAGTTGAGGCGTAAATGTTCTAGATCTGATATAGTATTTTTTACTTGCTTAAGAAAACCTTAAGCTCAATGGGGCTAAAAAAGAGCAAACTTACGGCAAGTTAATGAAGATGCGGGATTTGAATAAACGTATTGAACTTTAATCGAAGCGTTGTCATCCTCGACGAAGTCGGGGATCCAGTTTCAAATCAAGTTTTTTACTGGATCCCCGACTGCGGCCTCGCGGCCTGGTCGAGGATGACACAACTCTAGTCTGTAGTTGCTTGTAGCATTAAACTCGCATCAGAAAGTATATTGGGTATATACTAATGAAAAAATATGAGGAACAAACACTATGCCTGATTTAAGCCACGACGGCGTACACCAGTTTTGGAAAGATTACCCCGACGGCATGATCTATCGCGTCGTTTCTTTCATGGAAGGCGTAGAGCATTGGACGGTAGACGAAGATCCTGAGTTCGAAACGGCAATACAAGGCTTAGCCGACTCATTAGAAACGATCGGTAACTATGAACTAGGACACCAACAGTCTTTTATCACGCTTTGTACCTACATTAAAATGGCGCGCATGTTGCGTTTGTTACAAACCATAGATACCGCTCATCCTGGCGGTGCTTCGAAGATACTGATGTACGCCGAAGAAAACAGTACCAGCAGTGAGGATGTTCCAGGCATCTTCTTACGCCGCAATATTGTCTTTGAACGTTTGCGTTTATTAGGCCGTGTCTTTGCCAATGAACGCATAGAAATAGTCATGAAAGCCTTGGGAAGTGAACAGTGATGAAATGGCTGTATAGTTATTATATCTCAATTCGTAGAGACAGACTCCTGTGTCTACCCAACAAAGGCCACCACAGGAGGTTGCCCCTACGTTCATTGCTTAGTTTAGCTGTGCTGTGTTGCAGCACAGTCATTTATGCAGACTCTGTAGGAGTCATTAATCAGGCTAATAGCAATGCCGATCGCATTGCTGCACAATCACAAGCAAACATAACACAACAACAACAAATACTGACGCAAAGATTGCAAGCTTTGGCCGCGGCGATGCAAGCGCAAAGTCCGGATACACCTATAGTGATACAAACTGTACCTACTCCGGTGCAACCAGCACCGTCTGCCCCGGTAACTCCTCCCGTGACAAAAGCAGCACCACCGGTAGCAACTACACCCAATGCCACGGGCTTTACCCCACCATCGCAAAATAATAACAGTAACAGTCGCAATCAATGGAATTATGGTTTTTAATTGAATAGATTAACATTTGAGGTAACTATACTATGAAAAAAGGCTTTTTAAAATGTGCTGTCACACTCATCTCTTTAGCAACGGCCTCTGCTGTGATTGCCGCAACGAATACTAATCCTAACAATAGCGCTGGCAGTGTAGGCGGCACCATAAATCAGGGCGTAAACAACACCTTAGGTAATATAGGCGGCGCTGTGGGTACTAATGTCAGCGCTGATCTTGCTAATACCAAAGCAACCCTGAAAAGCCAAGGCGTTAACATGCAAAATGCCACCAATAGCCTCATTGCTTGGCTAAACGCCAATCTTGTTAACGGTATTCCGCCAGGATTTTCAAAAAGCATGAAAGGCAATTGGCAAATCATTCTGGCTAATTACAGTTTAAGTGATTTAAACTGGTTACTCACTCAAAAATTTACTTTCGCTTTATTGTCCGGAGTGGATATCAGTACCGTTGATGATGATGTTCCCACTACAACCATGACACTCAGTGAGATCAAATCCAAGGTGGGGCATTTCAACATAGGCTCTCTACTCAGTACTACGACTATATCACCGAAATCTGACGAAGAGAAAAATGCGCAGGTTTTATTGCAATTTGTGTCTGGTTTAAATAACGCGGTAAGTGCATTACCCTCCAAAATAGTTTCCCGTGGTTTAGGATCTGTGAACCAATTTCAAAACCAATTTGGCACCTATCTGGCGCAACAATCCGTAGGATTAAATGCGTTGTATAATTTATTAAATGAGCGCCTAGTGAAAAAAGGCTTAGGTGCACAATTGGGCGGTTCTCAAACTGACATGAGTCCTTTGGGCTTAGACGAATACATGGCTACGCGTCGTTTGGATGTCAATGATCCAAATGGCTGGTTGTCGCAATTGTCGACGGCAACCCCAGCACAGATGTCCAAAGAACAATTGATGTTGTTAGCCGAAATGCGTTACGAAATGTTCTTAACGCGCCAAACTTTAGAGCAAATGACCACGTTAATGGCAGTGCAGCAGTTACAACTTAATAGTGCAGATGCAGTGAAATTACAACAGATAAAGAATAATATCTTGTCGGCTAGCACTTCGAGTGTATTACAATAATAGGCGGTTTGTAGAAGGGCGATTCACAAATCGCCCTAATCGAGAACATTCACTGAACTGTGTCATTTAATTCCAGGTCTCAGAACTACTCCCCCTCTATCCCCATAATGGGCTTTATCGTATTCCAATGTTTACAGCCGGGGCAATACCAATGCAAAATTTTACTAGAATAGCCGCATTGTAAACAACGATAAATGGGTTTGTCTTTCAATAAGGCTTCGGTCAGCGTTTGCAATAAAGCCAAGTTCCTCTGCTCCAAACCTTGATGCTCACTTTGTGCTTGTTGCAGATCAATCAGACGATGCAAACCACGTATAGAGGGTTTTTGTAACAATTGTTCGGCTAAGAAATCAACCGCTGCTGTCGCCCCTTGTGTTTTTTGCAAACGATCTGCCAAAATTAAAATCAAAGAAATACGCGGGTATTGCGTTAACAATTGCTTTAATTCCGTCATCAATGCCGCTTCATCGTGTAAATCTTCATAACACGCAACCATAGCGGGCAATACTTCCGGTAAAAAGTCTGCGTCTTCACTTAAGGCTTGGCGATAATAACGCAATGCAATTTTAGTGTGCCCGGCTTCTTTTTCCCAATCGCCTTGCAACCAACTGGCACGCACACAGTATTTATCGTATTGATAGGCCTTTTTTAAATAACGGAATGCTGTTTCGCGTCCCGACTTCTTTTGCGTTTCCAGCGCTAGTTCACAATAATAATGTGCGACCTGACGCCCCACATTATCGTGACTCAAGGTACTTAACTTTTCCGCTGCTTGAATGGCCTTTTCCCATTCTTTTTCTTGTTGATAAATGTCGATTAGATAACGGTAACTTTCTTGTGCGTACAACTTACCGTCTATTACTTCTAGGAATAATCGCTCGGCACGATCGTAAACGCCTGCGCGTAGATAATCTTGTCCCAAGGCTAATAAAGCTAGCATCCGTTCATTTTTGGATAAGCTCGGCCTTGCAATAAGGTTTTGATGTATGCGTATGGCTCTATCCACTTCACCACGACGGCGAAATAAATGTCCTAAGGCTAAA
>JAJXVQ010000030.1 GCA_021782065.1 Pseudomonadota bacterium | reverse complement strand
CAAATCGTATCTCTAGGAAAGTGTTATCCCATACAGTCGCTGTTTTTGTGAATAAAATGATTGGTAATCAGCCATTGCAGTTTGATTTGTTAGTGGCACCATGAGGCAAAAGTTGCACATGGCGTATGGTTATTACCTTCTTTTTAATAGTGAAATAAAATTATACAATATTTTCAGCAATCATTAAAGAGGGGTATTCCTTTAAAACATCATTATTAATTATTAATAGCCAACCAAACTATCAATATTAAGGCTTTTCGGTCGAATCTTCATGAATCTCGCTTGAGATTTAAGACAAATAGTTAGGGTCTGTAGCCATTTGGTTTATCGGCTGCAAAGTGAATACAGTGGTCCAAATATTTTACAAAAATTTGAGCATAAGCCCAAAATAGGTGGTCAATTTGCAGTCATTTCTGCTGAATAATTAGGATTTTCTTAAAAAGAGAAGTTATTTTACCTCTAAATCCGTGCGAACCCTTCCTTTTCTGCTAGGCTATAAGCTAGAGTGTGTTATTTTACAGAGAGTTACAAATGACTAAGTCCGAATTGATTGATAAATTGTACAGCATGTTTCCTAACTTAGGCCCAGAAAAAGCCCATACCGTTGTGAATTTAATTGTAGATAAAATGGCCGAAAGCCTGTTAAGTGGCGAGCGCATAGAGATTCGTCGCTTAGGCAGCTTTGCTCTACGTCATCATAAGCCGCGTGCCGCACATAATCCTAAGACAGGGCAAAAATTAGTGGCCAAAGAAAAATACAGCGTACACTTTAAACCAAGTAAAGAGCTAAAAGACGCCATTAACGAAGCCCGTAGTAAAGGTATTCCGCCTGGAGAAGAATAGTGCCCTCGCCTATTTACGGGCGGCCTGGAAGGCGGCCCGTAAAACCTATCCCACCTATCAAATAGTTTGTGTGAACTCATTGGTCATAACGCGATAGTGACAATACGCCCCATATAGGGTATGATTGCCGCCTTCGGGGTGTGGCGCAGCTTGGTAGCGCACTTGCATGGGGTGCAAGGGGCCGCTGGTTCGAATCCAGTCACCCCGACCAGAATTTTATACGTAGCCAATTCGTAGGCACAAATCATCTGTAGGGGCGGGTTTGCAAACCGCCCGAAACTAAGCGTATGATTATAGAGGGCGATTCACGAATTGTGCCTAGATGCATCGCGTATATGCCAATATTCAATCCATGTTAGCTGCGCTGCCATGTAAAATACCGGTTAGACGTTGTTTTAATACTTGGCCGGCATGAAACACCACGACACGACGTGCGGTAATCTCGGCAGGTTCACCTGTTTTAGGATTACGGCCAGGACGGCTGGATTTATCGCGGGTGACAAACTTGCCAAACTTAGACAACAACACATCGCCCTCGTTAATAACGGCTTCGTTGATCAAAGTAAAAAAAGATTCCACCACTTTTTGGCTAACTTTTCTATCTAATTCCATTTTAGTGCACACATGTTCCATTAAATCTGCTTTTGTTAAGGTCATTTCACACCCCTTCGCATATATAATCTTAGCATTTGATTATTAGGCTTTGTTGCCTTCGCTCATCTCGCACTAGCATATGACAGAGTACATCACTCCTGATGCTCGCAAGCTAGCCTTCTCGCCTAAAAATCACTTGCTAGGACTATATCCGCTGTAAATATATTTGTTAATTACGTAATACCGCAGCTAACTCTGTAGCCAAGGCATTTACCATTTTTGCCATCCAGTCATTAACTTCTTCGTCCACCAAGGTGCGCTCATTGTGCTGCAACATCAGGGCAACGGCTAAGCTCTTATGACCGGGGGCAACCCCTTGCCCCTGGTAAACATCGAATAATCGCACAGCTACGATTTCAAACGGCGCTTTCTGCGCCAGAATGACCGTTTCAATGCTTTCGTATGTCACATCGTTAGACACCGTAAAAGCCAGATCGCGTCTAATCGCTGGGTACTTTGAAAGTGTAGCAAACCTAGGCAAAGTTGCCAGTCCTAAAGCGGCTAATGTGAGCTCAAATACAAAAATCGGGCCATCTAGGTCAAATTGTGCCAGCAAACTGGGGTGTAAGGCCCCTAATTCGCCTATTTTTTGACTGCCGTGGCAAACAGCAAGGGCTTGTTTGGGATGCAGACAAGGGCTTGTTTCAGCCTTAAATGTGCATTTATTAAATAGATTAAATTGCTCCAATAATGCCTCTATGTCACCCTTCATATCGAAAAAATCGACTTTTTGCGCGTTAAGCCCCCATTGCAAAGGCCAACGTTGGCCTGCAATAACACCCGCAACACGCATCTCTTCGTGGATATCCGTTCCTATTCCGCTGTAAGCCTTGCCTATCTCAAAAAAGCGTATTCTGTCTTGTTGGCGATTTTGATTGTATTGTACGGCTTGTAATAAGCCTTGCCATAAACTGCTGCGCATCACCGCCAAATCGGTGGAGATGGGATTACGTAAAATCAACGGCGCTCTGTCTGGAAATAGCAGCGCTTCCTTCTTTTTATCCACAAAACTATAGTTGATGAGTTCCTGATAGCCACGCGCCATAAGCGCCGTGCTGATCTGCGCATTATCCTTTTGCTGTTGATTATCAGCCTTAGGCATTAATACTTGTTGTGGATAATGATGAAGTATGCGATCGTAACCATAGACTCGCGCAATTTCTTCTATTAAATCGATCTCGGTCGTTACATCGAAACGAAAGCTAGGCACAACTACACGCCAACCGTCTTTCTCATCATCTACGGACAATCCTAAACCACGCAAAATCGTTTCTACAGTAATCACATCGATTTCAATTCCCAAAATGCGTGAAATGCGATTTTTGCGTAACATAATAATGGCTTCTGTAGGAAGTGCCTCGGCGGAAGTAACTTCAACCCACGGTGCTGCTCGACCGCCACAGAATGTCAATAATAATTCTGTAGCACGTTCCAAAGCGATGACTTGTAATTGCCAGTCCACGCCGCGTTCAAAACGATGCGAGCTATCCGTGTGCAAACCGTAACGACGCGCCTGCCCAGCCAGGGCCAATGGCGTAAAATACGCACTTTCTAGAAAAATATGGGTTGTGCTGCTTTGCACGGCACTTTCTACCCCGCCCATCACTCCGGCCAAGGCCAATGCTTTATAATCATCGGCAATGACTACGCTGTTTACATCTAAAGCAATGATTTTACTATCAAGCAATTCTAAAGTTTCACCGGCCTGGGCTTTACGCACATGAATATTGCCTTGCAATTTATCTGCATCGAAGGCATGCAAGGGTTGGCCTAATTCTAACATGACATAATTCGTGACATCGACTACGGGCGATAGCGTACGCACACCACTGCGACGTAACCTCTCCTTTAACCACAAAGGGGTAACCACGGTATTATCAATGCAGCTTATTATGCGACCTATATAACGCCCACAAGATAATTCATCCTCTATAAAGACTTTAGGTGTAGTGTGTTCTTGTACCTTTATGAAAGGTTTGATTAACGGTGTAGTAAAAGGCTGACCACTGGCAATGGCCAACTCACGTGCTAAACCTTGTATCGACAAACAGTCGCCGCGATTGGGGGTTAGGTCTAATCGTATAGTTTTATCATCTAAATGCAAATAATGGCGTATATCCTCGCCTAAAGGGGCGTCAGCTGGCAATTCTAAAATACCGCTGCTGTTATCATTCAAACCCAATTCGCTGGCCGAACACAACATGCCTTCCGAATCGACTCCGCGTAAACGTGAACGTTTTATTTTAACCTCACCCCCCTTTAATTCTGCACCCACCATCGCCACGGCGACTTTCAAACCAGCGCGCACATTGCTGGCACCGCAGACGATTTGTAATGGTGTTTCTAAGGACGAGACTTTAACGGTGCATACGCGCAATTTATCTGCATCGGGATGAGGGTTAACCATTAACACCTCGCCCACCATAACCTTAAAAAAATTATCGGCAACGGGAGTACATTCATCCAATTCATGCCCTAAAGCCGTCAATAATTCAATTATTTTTTCGCTAGAAATAGCCGGATTGACCCAAGTGCGTAGCCAGTTTTCAGAAAATTGCATAACAGTTTCAGATCCTTAATGTGGACGGTCTTCTTTACGACGCTGTGTTTTAGGCGAGCGCTTGATGTCTTTACCTAGAACCACATCGCTGATAACCTCTGTCTCTACAATAGGTTCCTCTTTTAACGGTTCTGGCAAACGACTTAAAGTCAATGCCAATACTTCGTCAATCCAACGCACTGGTTTGATATGCAGGCTTTTGGTAATATTCGCGGGAATTTCTTTTAATTCGGCACGATTTTCATAGGGAATCAACACCGTCTTAATGCCGCCGCGATGCGCCGCCAATAATTTTTCTTTTAAACCACCGATGGGTAATACTTCACCGCGCAAGGTAATTTCACCCGTCATGGCTACGCTGGCTTTAACGGGAATCCCAGTTAGCGCTGAAACTAAAGCCGTACACATGCCTATACCGGCACTAGGTCCATCTTTAGGCGTAGCACCTTCGGGCACGTGGACGTGTATATCCATTTTGGTATAAAAATCAGGTTGTATACCTAGCCGTCGGGCACGACTGCGCACCACGGTCATAGCGGCTTGGATAGATTCTTGCATCACATCGCCTAAGTGCCCGGTATAAGTGGATTTACCCTTACCAGCAACGGCACAAGCTTCTATAGTCAATAGCTCTCCGCCCACTTGTGTCCAAGCAAGACCTGTGACTTGACCTACGCGATCTTCTTCATCGGCCTTACCAAATCTGAATTTCTCCACGCCTAAATAGCGTTCCAAATTGCGTTTAGTAATGATGATTTTTTTGCGACCTTTTTCAACCAACAATTCTTTAACCGCCTTTCTGCAACATTTGGCAATAGCGCGTTCTAAATTACGTACGCCTGATTCGCGGGTATAGTAACGAATGATGTCTTGTAACACCTCAGTAGACATGCTGAATTCTTTGTTTTTTAAGCCATGCAGTTCCATTTGCTTGTTTAACAAGTGTTGTTTAGCGATGTTGATCTTTTCGTCTTCAGTGTAACCTGCCAAGCGTATCACTTCCATTCTATCCAGCAAAGCATCGGGAATGTTCAATGAATTGGCGGTACAAATAAACATGACGTCGGACAAGTCATAATCGACTTCTAAATAGTGATCGCTAAAGGTATTGTTTTGTTCTGGATCTAACACTTCTAATAATGCAGACGCCGGATCTCCACGAAAGTCCATGGCCATTTTATCCACTTCATCGAGCAGAAACAGCGGATTACGCACTTTGACTTTAATGAGTTTTTGAATGATTTTTCCAGGCAAAGCACCTATATAAGTACGTCTGTGGCCACGAATTTCTGCTTCGTCTCGTACGCCTCCTAAGGACACACGCGCAAAGTGGCGACCCGTAGCGCGAGCAATCGATTCACCCAAAGAAGTTTTGCCCACTCCAGGGGGCCCTACAAAGCACAAAACAGGGCCTTTTATTTTTTGCACCCGCTGTTGCACCCCTATGTATTCAATGATGCGCTCTTTCACTTCTTTTAAGCCATAATGATCTTTTTCTAAAATATCGATGGCTTGCCGCAAATCTTTATTCACCGGCGTTGCTTCTGTCCACGGTACACTGACCATGGTATCCAGATAATTTCTAGAAACACTGGCTTCTGCCGACATGGGTGGCATCGCATTTAATTTCTTTAATTCTGATTGTGCCTTTTCGCGTACCGATTCAGGCAAAGCTTTTATTTTTTGCTCTAGTTGCTGCACTTCATCTTCAACACCTTCCTCGCCCGCCATTTCTTTTTGGATGGCTACTAGCTGTTCATTCAATAAATAATCGCGTTGTCTTTTCTCCATTTGCCCTTTAACTCGGCCCTTAATGCGATTTTCCATTTCTATAATTTCAAGTTCGGAGCCTATACAAGCAATGAGTTCTTCTACTCTTTTTGAAACATCGAGAATTTCTAGTAAGCGCTGCTTTACTATAAGCTTCAATGGCAAATGAGCAATAACGCTATCCGCCAAACGCGAAGCATCGTCAATGCCCATCAAGGAAGATAAGATTTCTGCGGGTAATTTGCGATTATTTTTAAGGTATTGTTCAAACTCCGATAGAATAAGATGGCTTAATACTTCATTTTCGCGTTCTGACAAT
This sequence comes from Pseudomonadota bacterium, assembly GCA_021782065.1. The sequence continues at coordinate 4,926 of JAJXVQ010000030.1, read as the reverse complement.
GGCAGATCTGCCAATACTTCCGCCCTGGCTTGATAAAAAGGTTCTTCAGCTACATAGCCTAATGCTTTACCACGTTGCAAACCCTCCACCAGCACCTTCACCGTGCCATCAGGTAATTTCAATACTTGCAACACGCGCCCTACACAGCCTAATTCATATAAATCCTCGCTGGGAGGATCGTCTTTGTCGGAATCTTTTTGAGCTGTCATAAAAATCCATTTGTCGCCTTGGGCGGCCGATTCTAAGGCTGCTATGGATTTTTCTCGACCTACAAATAAAGGTAATACCATATGCGGAAAAATGACTACATCTCGTAAAGCCAGCGCGGGCATTACCAATTTTTCTTCAGGATGCAAGATTGAATCTGACATTTTTTTATCCTATTGGTTATTCAGCCGCTTTGCGCTGTACCGGAGCCTTAGGTTTTTTCAATTTCTTGGGTTCGGCAACCGTCGGTTCATCGGCTTGTTGATAGACTATCAACGGATCGCTTTTACCTAAGATAGCATTTTCATCCACTACGACCTTAGCCACATTTTCTAAGCCGGGTAGCTCATACATTATATTCAGCAACACGTGCTCTAGAATGGAACGTAATCCTCTGGCACCCGTTTTACGTTCTAAGGCCTTTTTAGCTACAGCTTGTAAAGCCTCGGGTCTAAATTCTAGTTCTACATTTTCCATATCAAACAGACGCTTGTATTGTTTGGTCAAAGAATTTTTAGGATCTTTTAAGATCGCGATTAAAGATTCTTCATTCAGTTGTTCTAAGGTAGCCACCACGGGCAATCTACCTACAAACTCTGGAATCAAGCCAAATCGAATTAAGTCTTCAGGCTCAACTTTTTCCAGAATAGTACCTATATTTTGCTTTTCATCGGTTTCACTGCGTATATTGGCAGAAAAGCCTATGCTAGATTTAGACGTTCTGTCTTGAATGATCTTTTCCAAACTCGAAAATGCCCCACCGCAAATAAATAAAATATTGCTAGTATCCACTTGCAAAAATTCTTGTTGCGGATGTTTACGCCCTCCTTGTGGGGGAACGGAGGCCACAGTGCCTTCAATTAATTTTAACAAGGCTTGTTGTACACCTTCGCCCGACACATCCCGCGTCAAAGAAGGACTATCGGTTTTCCTAGAGATTTTGTCGATTTCATCTATATAGACTATACCACTTTGTGCACGCTCTATGTCGTAATCACATTTTTGTAGTAATTTTTGTATGATGTTTTCCACATCTTCACCTACATAGCCCGCTTCGGTTAAAGTGGTTGCATCGGCAATGGTGAAGGGCACATTTAGAATGCGTGCCAAAGTTTCAGCCAATAAGGTTTTACCACTACCGGTAGGGCCAATCAGCAAGATATTGCTTTTTCCCAATTCGACTTCGTTTTCTACGGGGGGTGTAGATTGTGGATAAAACAATTTTTTATAGTGATTGTATACCGCTACGGCCAACACTTTTTTAGCATGTTCCTGGCCTATGACGTATTGATTTAATATTTCATGAATTTCTGTAGGAACTGGTAGATAGCCCACATTGTCTACGTTTTCTTCCTGTTGCAATTCCTCACGTATGATGTCATTACACAACTCTACGCATTCATCGCATACAAAAACTGAAGGACCCGCAATTAACTTGCGCACTTCATGTTGGCTCTTACCACAGAAAGAGCAAAACAAAGTGCCGTCTTCATCATGATCATCATTATCTTTTTTATTAACCATTATCCGCTCCCATCGTGCTTTAATAAATATCACTTTATCAGGTGAATCATCATTTCACAATCTAAAGTATAATCTATAAACTGTAAACTGTATTTGCTAAGCTTCTCGCACTAACCATAGCAAAAATAACGGTGCTCTTGTCATTTCTTGCCCCAAAAAATAACCAGGACATAAAATATTTATTATTATAAAATATAACTAGCGTACGCCCACTTCTCTTAGGATGAAGGCGCTGCGTCTATTTTTCAAGGGGTGTCTCTACCGCAGTACGACGTTTATGAAATATCTCATCGATCAAACCATATTCTAGCGCTCGATCGGCCGACATAAAGTTGTCGCGTTCTGTATCTCTATGAATTTCTTCGACACTCCTACCCGTATGATGCGCCAAGATACTGTCTAGGCGTCCGCGTAAAAACAAAGTTTCACGGGCATGGATTTCTATATCAGTAGCCTGGCCTTGATACCCACCTAAAACTTGATGGATCATGACCCTAGAATTAGGTAAACTATAGCGCTTCTTTGCAGCGCCCGCACACAGTAATAAAGAGCCCGCACTCGCTGCCTGCCCTATACACAAGGTACTCACATCCGGCTTGATAAATTGCATAGTATCGTACATAGCCAAAGCTGCTGTGACAACCCCACCCGGAGAATTAATATAAAGAGAAATATCCTTATCTGGATTCACCGATTCCAGAAAAATAAGTTGCGCCGTGATCAAATTAGCCATGTAATCTTCAATTTGGCCAACCAAAAAAATGATACGCTCTTGCAACAGGCGAGAATAGATGTCATAGGCTCTTTCGCCACGCGCCGTTTGTTCCACCACTATAGGCACTAAACCTACGTTTTTCTCTATATGATCTTGCCAAGCGTAAAAATGTTTTTTGTCCATGTTGCTGCTAACCCTTAATTAATTTATTCGTGATCGTGATTATGGTCATGATCGTGATCGTGTCCATGGTCATGATTGTGCGCGCTTTGAATTGCTTTCTCAAATGAAACCAGCTCTTCTTCTACTTGTGCGGTGCTCAATAAAGCATCCACTAATAACATTTCCATTGCCTCGCCTTTAACCCGCTCTATTAATTCCTCGCTATTATAGTACAGCTGCATCATTTGTGCAGGATTTTCATAGGCACTCATCTTTTCTTCTAAAAGCTGTGTTACATGACTAGGTTCCACTTTTAAATCAAATGCTATCATCGCTTCACGCATCAACAAACCGGTGATCACATTATCGCGTGCTTGGTCGGTAAAACGACTCAGGTCGTTGATTTGCACCTTCTGTTTTTGCCTAGCCGCTTGTGATTGAATGGCTTGTGCCATGCGTTGCATTTCTTCTTGAATCAAGACATTGGGCACCTCAAATGGGTTTAATTCTTTCAACTTAGCCAACACGCGTTTTTTGTTTTCTTCGCGCAACGCCACCGCCAATTCACGCTCTAAGCCTTGTCTTAATTCAGCGCGCAAAGCTTCAATACCGCCCTCTTTAACACCCAACAACTCAGCAAAAGCTTCGTTTAATTCGCGTATTTTACCCTCTAAAACTTTGTGTACCGTTACATCGAAAGTGGTTGCAGCGCCCGCTAAACTAGGCTCATGATAGGTTTCAGGAAAAGTTACGCTAATTGTTTTTTTGTCATCGTTTTTAACCCCGACTAAACTTTCTTCAAAGCCCGGTATAAATTGTTTAGATCCCAATATTAATTCAGCGCCTTCTGCTTTACCTCCCGCAAAAGCCTCACCATCGCGATAGCCAATAAAATCGATCACCAGTTTATCATCTAAAGCAGCAGCCCTATCGACTTCCACCCATTCTTTATATTGTTTTTGCAGCCGTGTTAATACTTCATCTATATCTTTGTCTTCTATGCTAGAAACGCGTTTTTGCACAACTTGCCCTTCCAAGTTTTTAAATTGAATTTCGGGCAATACTTCAAATTGAGCACTGAATTTAAACGGAGCACTAGATTCGCTTTGTTCCAAGTCGACGGTAGTAATTTGAATCACATTGAGATTTTTCTCTTTAAATGCTTCTTTTAATTTTTCATCTATAACCTTTTGCATTGCATCTTGACGAATCGCTTCACCATAGCGCTGCTTAATAATTTTTTCAGGGACTTTACCAGGTCTAAAGCCATCAATGCGGGCAGTAGAAGTTATTTTTTTGACTTCTTTATTCACGGTAGCATCGATATCGTCCCAGGGCATTTCAATGGTTAATTTGCGTTTTAAGCCTTCTAAGCTCTCTAACTGCACGGCAATCGTCATTTTAGACCTCACAACTTTTAATATGCTCTATAATATGGTGCGAAAGGAGAGACTCGAACTCTCACGGGTTTCCCCGCTGGAACCTAAATCCAGTGCGTCTGCCAATTCCGCCACTTTCGCAAGAAGGCGTCATTATACCTATAAATTGGTCTTGGGTAAATAATATTATGGTACAATATAGTTAATATAACACCATAGAGGGGGTTCAATTGATGCAACGCTTTGATTTAACTGGAAATAACAGCCTTTTAGCCCGTATAGCCCCTTTTATCGCCCTAGGCATTTTTTGCATATTGGGTGTTATAGGCTTTATAGTCCTATCGTATGTAGCCTTAATAGGCGCCGCCCTGGGTTTAGTGCTGTTTATTACCAATTATGTATATCGCCTGTTAAAACGCCGTGGCACCATGCCGCCTCAAGCTTCACAACAACACAAAGGGCGAACTTACGATTCTAAGGATTTGTAGAAACCATTTAACTTTGTATCAATTCTTGATACTACTCAGCAATTTGTAGTTACATAACGGCACATATACCGCCACTTGAGGAATCTTCTACTTCGTCAGCTGTAGCCCTGTTACCTAAAAAGCCACCATACCCTTTTCTCTGATCTCTTCCCTGTTGATCTGGATCAGATTGTGTTAATAACATATCTTGCTCACAAGTATTAGGCACAGACAGTTGATTTTCTTCATCATTTGCGCTTAAAGCAGGAAGGAATAAATTAGAATTAGAACTTATCCGCATGCGCTGCGCTTCTACCTTTTTAAGAACCCCCTCATATTCACTCGTAGAAACATCGCTTTCGCTCTCTATGACTTCATTGGGAAAACTCTTTAGTAACAGCATAAGTTTTCCCAAAGGCACATTAGGCAATGCCCCTATAAACTTCTTAGCAACCATAATAAGGTCCGCCTT
>JAJXVQ010000029.1 GCA_021782065.1 Pseudomonadota bacterium | reverse complement strand
AAGTTTTTTAGCCGTTAATAGAAACAGTGTTAATTTCGGCAACCATATATTCACAAAAAAACTTTTAAATAATATTAGAAAATGAGGGGATTGCTGAGTACTAATTTATATTTAAAATGCCATTATAATAGAATTATACAAGAGCTAACAGACAAAAAATTAATTTTCAGAATTGGAAAAACCTTAACTTACGCACACGATAACGGGCGTAGCCAGATTATCGCTTTAGCAGAGGCCAAATACGAAGAAAAAATACCTGTACTAAAAAAAAGGAGTATTTTCACCTGATCTCTAAATATAATAATGAAGAAGAGGGAATGGAAAAACCCAAAAATAAAATAGGCTAAGGCAATCCCATTTTCACTCGCCAAATGCAAGGGGGGTTCGCCCAATTCAATGGGTGCATTAATATCAGCACCTTGTTTCCGCAGAAGCCTTGCTGTTAGTATATCTCCATTTTTAGCGCCATTCTGTGGCTGTTTTTTTAAATAATAGATCTGCTGTACTAGACATAAAATATCTCCCTGTTTAAAGTAGAGTGATTGTTGTTATTTTCTGTAGGATAGCAAAATGGAAATTATCATGCACTTTAGGAGAACGTTATCTTTATAACCTTTTTGGTAAATGTAAAGAGCACGTTGAGACCCTTAAAGCAGGGATGCTTTTTTGCTACAAAGGGTTTACAATGTACTGAATAATATGGGTGTAACAGGGAAAATACTATGATCCATGAATTAACAGTGCAAAAATTTGACGAAATACTAGACTATTATGAGACGATTGTGATTGATTTTTGGGCGCCCTGGTGCCAGCCATGCCTGGCCTTTAAACCTATCTTTACGCGCGTGGCCGAGCAATTCCCTCAGGTTTGTTTTGCCAGTGTCAATGTAGAAGCAGAGAAAGCTTTAGGTGACGATTTTAACGTACGGCAAATCCCTCTCATCATGATTCTACGCCAGCGCGTGGCATTATTTTCCGAAGCCGGTACCTTAACTCAAGGTGCTTTAGCCGATTTGGTGCAACAGGCTTTAGACCTAGACATGAGCGCCCTGCAAACAGAACTAAAACATGATGATGACAAGTAACTATTCGCCTATCTTTGGCCAGCACAAAGCACCGATTTGCACGCAAGATGCGCTCAATATCAGCTTTTCTTGAAAAAGGGGTAATAAGATGAAAACAGGCATAATCTTAGCGAACCTGGGCACGCCCACCGCCCCTACCAAAAAAGCCATACGTGCCTTTTTAAGACACTTTCTGCAAGACAAACGAGTTATACAAGACGTACACCCATGGCTGTGGCGCGTTATCTTAGAGGGCGTTATCTTGCCCTTTAGACCCAAAAAACTTGTCCATAATTATCAAAAAATTTGGTTGAAAGAGGGTTCGCCCCTGTTAGTCTCTAGCTTACTACAAAAAAAAGCACTGGCCGCGGCTTTGCAAACAGACGACATCACAGTGACTTCGGCCATGACCTATGGCGAACCTTCATTTAGCAATGCATTGGCTACTTTAGAAGCCGCCGCTTGTGAACGCATTATTGTTATTCCACTGTATCCACAATATTCCAGCACCACCACCGCCGCGGTGTTCGATGGCTTGGCGCGTGCTTTGGCAACTAAAATGGTTATTCCAGAAATTGTTTTCGTGGCGGATTATCATCGTCATGCTTTATACATTCAAGCAATAAGCCGTAGCATTACAGACTATTGGCAACAGCATGGCCGCGGCGATTTATTGTTATTTTCATTTCATGGTATTCCTGTATCCTATTGCGAACGCGGCGATACCTATCCTGCGGCTTGCGAGCAAACGGTAGCGGCGGTAGTCGAAGCTTTGCAGTTAAAATCTACGGAATACGCGTTGAGTTATCAATCGCGTTTAGGCTATAAGCCGTGGTTACAACCTTATACTATCGATTTTTTACCAGAACAGGCGCGTGCAGGCCTTAAACGTGTGGATGTGATTGCGCCGGGTTTTGCCACGGATTGTTTAGAAACATTGGAAGAATTGCAGCTGCAAAATAAAAATGCGTTTTTAACTGCAGGCGGGAAGGAGTTTCATTATATCCCGGCATTGAATGACACCGCGAAGCACATAGCCTTATTAGCGGCGTTAGTACGCGAACGCGTATACTATACTCTTCGTATTTGATTTTTAGGGGGTGTGGCCTTCGCCCATCTGCCCCAGAACTGAATATACTTGGGTAAGGTTCCTGGTGCTCGAGGGCTAAGCCGCCTACTCTAAAAACCAACTGCTGTGTATATATCTTATCCCCCTGGAGGTTTAGGTGTAGGGGGCGTAAAAGTATTTTGATTTTGATTCTGAAGCGTTAATTGTTTTTTATGAGCGAGTACGTTCTGTAATTGTTGGGCGGCGTCTGGTTGTTTGGTGGTATCAGCGGAAACATTGGGATCACGTCCCGTCATCTTAGAAGTAAGAGGATGTACCGGAGCACGCGTTGGATTATTTCCCGCTGAAGTCTTTCTAGTGGGAAGAACTTCTGTCTTGAAGCGTGCTAACCATCCTTCAACTTTAGCGCGTAAGCGTTCTACGCGTTTTTTGTCGTTGAATTTTTCGCGTTCTTCTTTTTGTTTCTTTTTTACCGGATCAACTTCATAGTTCTCATCCTTTTCTGCCCCTATCGTCGTTTTTACACTTTTCTTTTTTTTCTCTTTTTCAGGTTTGCCTTCTTGGCGGCGGTCAGTTTTTGCTTGTTTTTTTTGTTGTCTTTCTTCTTTACGTTCTTTGAGCGTTTCTTTGATGTCAATGACATTCGTGCGCGTGCCATCTATGCGCTTCGGATCTTTAGGATCGGGCAGTATGGGGCCTTTTGGAGGTTTGGAATCGTCGCTCATGGTTCACCTTTTAGATTTCATTGTAACTACTTGCGCTTTATTCAAAGAAAGGCTCATATTGAGTGCCTTAGAGTATATCTTAGCCATCCGCTAACGGTGGCGGCTCATCCGTTTGTAACCGAGCCGCGACCGGATGGGAAGAGTAGTTACGATTTAATATATACTCTTCGCGCTTTGATTGTAGGCTTTGTTAGCCGCGCTTCTTCGTCTAAAATCAAATGTTATGAGTAATTATACCATAAAAAAAGGCGGCCTAGACCACCTTTTAGAATATAGGCCGCAGCTATACGACCATATCTTTTAGCTTTTTCAAGGCCTTGATTTTGACCACATTACGGGCTGGCTTAGCTTTAAACATGGTTTCTTCGCCAGTAAAAGGGTTGATGCCTTTACGGGCCTTGGTTGCTGGTTTACGCACAACCTTGATCTTCAACAAGCCTGGCAGTGTAAATTCACCTGCAGCCTTGCTTTTGACCGAGCCATTGACGATGTCTGCTAAACCTGAGAGCACGGCGCTGACTTGTTTTCTGCTGATGTCAGCAAATTCAGCCAATGTCGTCAAGATTTCCGTTTTAGTAGGGGCGTCTTTGTAAGTTTTGTTCAAGTTGGCCGGTGCCGCTTTACGTGCCAAAGGCTTAGCTTTAGTTGTTGATTTGATGCTGCGCGTAGCTTTCTTAGCTGTAACTACGGGTTTTTTAACCGCTTTCCCGGCTGGTTTTTTTGAAGTTGCCATGTTTATTTCCTCTAATAACAATATGCAGATGACATTTAAATATCTCAACTACCCGCCTAAACTCGCAATAGCCACGTTCAATGAGGTAGAACCACGAGAAAATAAGATATCATATTTTTCAAACTTGTATAGGGGTTTTACGGGGGAAAAAGCTTTTTTTATGATTTTTTTGCGATTATTTGCTTGTTTTTGGGTGAAAGACCCTACGTCTCTTGTTCAAAAGGGGATTCTGGTTTACAATAGCGGATCTTTGCAGCCGAGTAAAGTGCAAATTTTGCACAAAATACGCATCTTTACATCTGGGCATTAATACTACTAGTGCGTAAAGTGATAGCGGGTTCATAAATCCTCGCCTAATAAGCGAGTCTTATGAGCGTTGTAGGGGAGGCTCGCTAGGCGCCCCGCCTCTCAAAACGTACAAGTGTGTGAATAAACCTAGAGGCTGTGTTATTTGTAAAGTTTAGATTTTGGAGTAAATAGTATGCTAGCTAAAGCACAAAAAAATGAAATTATCAGTCGGTTTCAGCGTAAAGAAGGTGATGTAGGTTCTCCTGAAGTACAAATAGCCCTTTTGAGCGCCCGTATTCGTGGTTTGCAAAACCATTTTACGGTGAATAAAAAAGATTGCCACTCACGTAGAGGCTTGATGCAAATGGTATCCAGACGTAAGAAATTACTATCTTATCTACTCAGAGAAGATAAAGCCAAGCATCAACAATTGATACGGGATTTGGATATACGCGGCTAAGTAGGCCCAAAAGGGTATTTTAAAAAGAGGTTAAATTTGTGAGTATAGTAACGAAATCTTTCCAATATGGAAGTCATGTGGTCACCCTAGAAACGGGTTTGATCGCCAAACAAGCAACGGGTGCCGTTACGGTGCGTATGGGCGATACGGTGGTGTTAGTCACCGTCGTTGGTCAAAAAGAGTCTGCTGTAGAAAGGGATTTTTTTCCATTAACAGTGAATTACATTGAAAAAACGTATGCAGGCGGTAATATTCCCGGGGGTTATTTCAAACGCGAAGGACGTCCTACGGAACGTGAAGTATTGGCCTCACGCTTAATAGACAGGCCCTTGCGTCCTATGTTCCCAGATGGCTTTAAACAGGAAGTGCAAATTGTTGCTACGGTATTATCCGTCGATCCAGACGTTAACCCGGATGTGCCAGCTTTATTAGGCGCTTCTGCTGCCTTGGCTTTGTCGGGTATCCCTTTCCATGGTCCAGTAGCCGCAGCCAGAGTAGGTTATGTGAATAATGAATATGTTTTAAACCCGTCTAAAGAAAAGCTGCTGGATTCTAAGTTAGATTTAGTTGTTGCCGGTGCAGCAGACGCTATTTTGATGGTGGAATCAGAAGCCAAAGAATTATCCGAAGAAGTCATGTTGGGTGCAGTGATGTTTGGTCATCAGCACATGCAAATCGCTATTGAAACGATTCGCGATTTGGCTGCCGACGCAGGTACTGTAGGCTGGCAATGGGTGGCTGCAAGCACCGATACCGAATTGTTGGATGAAATTCAAAAACACCATTATGCTGCTATCGTTAGCGCTTATGAAATCGTAGATAAGAAAGCGCGTCACGATAAATTAGATGCAATCAAAGAAGCCATACAGGCAGAATTTGCAGTTGAAGGCGATACTAACCGTAAAAAAGCCATAGGCAATATCATTGGCGATCTAGAAAGTCGTGCTGTGCGTGAAAAAGTATTGGCCGGTGGCCCACGTATCGATGCACGCGCTTTGAATGCCATACGCCCTATCTCTATACAAACGGGTTTATTGCCACGTACACACGGCTCAGCCTTGTTTACGCGTGGTGAAACGCAGGCTATAGTCGTCACCACTTTGGGTACGGGGAAAGATGCGCAGCTCATAGACGATTTAGATGGCTTACGTAAAGAAACCTTTATGTTGCATTACAACTTCCCTCCATATTCCGTAGGCGAAGTAGGTATGATGAGTTCGCCTAAGCGCCGCGAGATTGGCCATGGCAATTTAGCGCGACGTGCTTTAAATGCGGTGTTGCCTGATGCCATGTCTTTTCCTTACGTGTTGCGCGTGGTATCTGAAATTACCGAATCCAATGGTTCTAGTTCCATGGCCAGCGTCTGCGGCGGTAGTTTATCCTTAATGGATGCGGGTGTGCCTATTAAAGCGCCTGTAGCCGGTATCGCTATGGGCTTGGTGAAAGAAGGGGAGCGATTTGCTGTATTAAGCGATATTTTAGGCGATGAAGATCATCTAGGCGACATGGACTTTAAAGTAGCTGGAACGGCAACAGGTGTGACAGCATTACAAATGGATATCAAAATCACGGGCATCACTGAAGAAATCATGCGCGTGGCTTTGAAGCAAGCTCAAGAAGGGCGCATGCACATTCTAGGTGAGATGGCTAAGGTCTTAACGGAGTCACGTGCCGAAATGTCAAATTACGCGCCGCGTATGACGACAATGCAAGTTCCAGTCGATAAAATCAAAGATGTGATCGGCAAGGGTGGTGTCACCATTCGTGGCTTGATCGACGAATTGGGCGTCACCATCGACATTGATGACGATGGCATTGTGAAAATAGCTTCTGTCAGCGGCGAAGCTGCTAAAGAAGCGAAGCGCCGGATTGAATTGCTGACGGCTGAAGTTGAAATCGGTCAAAAGTATGAAGGTAAAGTGGTGAAGATCGCCGATTTTGGCGCTTTTGTGGCCATACTCCCCGGTAAAGAAGGCCTGGTACATATTTCACAAATCACCCACGAACGCGTAGAGCGCGTTACCGATGTATTGGCTGAAGGCCAGATGGTAGAAGTGAAAGTCTTGGAAATTGATAAGCAAGGGCGTATACGCTTGACGATGAGAGATGTAGTAGCCTCCTAACGATGCTATTGACACAAGGGCGGCGCTTGAGCCGCCCTTCTTTACGTAATAACTGTCCTTGAATGAATAATATTCCTTTACAAGGTTGTAATATGTTATACCCCTGGCTAAAATCGTATTTACAACAACTCCCATCCAATAGACTGCTGTGGCCGCAAGCCTTACTGCTTGCCGGTGCAGCCGATCTGGGCGGCATGGATTTAGCTCAGCATTGGGCTGCTTTCTTATTATGTCATCAGCCTAAAGATCACCATGCATGTGGGCAATGTCAAAGTTGCCATTGGTTACAAGCCGGACATCATCCTGATTTTCTTGTGCTCATTAAAGCTGAAGACGAAAAAGTTATTAAGATAGATGCCATTCGCGAACTTATCGCACGCTTAAGCAAAACAGCGCACAGTCAGGCTGCACAAGTGATTCTAATTTCACCCGCAGAAAGTTTAAATACAGCCGCAGCCAATGCGCTATTAAAATCATTGGAAGAGCCTAAATCACGCGTACATTTTCTTTTAGTAGCGGACCACCATTTAAGCTTACCTAAAACCATATTGAGCCGTTGCCAAACCATAGTCTTACACGCGGCGCGGGAACAATCACTGGCCTGGTTAAAAACGCAATTCCGCGATAAAGCAGAAGACGACTTGCGTCAGGTATTGCGTTTAGAGCGAGATCTGCCCTTGGCAGCGGCCCGGGCATTAACACAAGATGACACTCTCCAGTTGAATGCTTGGTTAGACGATTGTGTGGCAGTAGCATTAAACCAGCAAAATCCCTTATTGGTAGCACAAAAATGGGCCGGTCTTTTAAAAGAGCCGCAACTGCGCGCCACGGCCTATTTCTTTTTAGACATGGTGCGTTATAGTGTGACGCATGATCATCTATTCTCCATTTATGAAAATAGGGCGCCACAAATAGAACAATTGGCGGCGCGGTTTTCCTTAAACAAATGTTTAGAACACTGCCAATCTATATGGACCTTATACTCTGAAACCATACAAGGCTTGAACCTTAATTTTCAACTGGCCTTGGAATGTAGGTTGTTGGCTTTGGCTGAGGAGTAGGGGAAAGCCACAAAAGGTCAAATGTAGATCAAAAAAAGAACAGCAACCCTTTTCTGTATGAATAGAAGACATATTTAATATTTTCTTAATCTTACGGTCGTATAATTTCCTCTGTAGTTATTATAAATTAAGAGGGTAAGAAAATGAGCATTGATTTAGATGTTGTGAAGACAACAGAAGCTGTATCATGTCTAAAAACCATCATAAGGGGTTTAAATGATTTAAGCGAAAATTCTACAAAAGAACAAATTCAAGAAATTCAAAAAGCGTACTATTTTCTGTCTGCATTAGCTCTAAATGGGGATGAATTTGCTGAAATCGTGGAAACGGCTCTTCAAGGTGTGGCACAAGAGGATATTTCCCACTTTGTATCTGCAGGAATAAAGAGCTGCACTGCTAAATCATTGCAGATTTTTAATGCTAGTGATGCAATGGATGTAACTAGGGGTAAAGATAATTACACGTTCAAGTGCATTGAAGCGAATAAACAGAGTAAAGATATTTTTTCTAATTTTGATGCATATCCTATCCAAGATAATGAAATTGTTTATCTTTGTTATGAGGATAATAGCAAAGAAAGAATCCGCTATAAAATGAAGTCTCCAACAGGCGCAGAAAAACAATATAATTTTTATCGAGATGACAGTTTAGATATATATGACGATATTTTTAACATGGTAAAGGATCAATTCCATAATGAGGCTTGGGCGAGTGATTTTGAAATACAAAATGAACAACGCCGTGCTCAGTTAGAACTTATTTTTGGATTGGCAAAAATGGCTACAGAACAAACCTCTAGCAGCAGTTCTAGTTATTTTTCTTTCTTTAAAAAAGCGAGCGGTCAGCCTCAATCAAATGAAAGTAGTTCTTCCTGTCTTGTAATGTAATAAAGCTAAGTTAGATGGTAACGATTCTTTTCTTTCCGTTCCCTGACGGTCGCGGCTCGGAAAATGAACCGAGCCGCGACCGCCAGGGAGCGGATGTTCCAACAAGGTGCGAGTGGTTACCTATACTTACTATTTACATGCGTAGAGTGTAATAGATATACTGGTCATATTTATATACTCATAGCATTTGATCTTTAGGGGGGTGTTGCCTTTGCCCATCTCGCACCAGTCATGTAGAATACTACACTCCTGGTGCTCGAGGACTAGTGTCTTCTACTCTAAATACTAACTGCTATGAGTATAGTAGTGAAGGCGAGTATAGGAATTGCATTTACTACTAGAGCAAACCAATGTCGGAGCTACTATGAACAACGATATTCACCATACTATGGCCCATGAATCTAGTTTATTCTCAATTTTATTTGAAGATACAACAGCACTTTATAGACAATACATGCCGTTTATACAAAATGGCGGTTTGTTCGTACATACACAAGAGAAACTTTCTTTAGGCGATACAGTAGCTTTATCGGTGCAACTACCGGGTGACCGTCATCACCATAATATCACTGGTCGTGTGGTTTGGATAACTCCAAAATCAGCGCAGCGCGGTTTACCGGCTGGCATAGGCGTGCAATTTACTGCGGATAATGCTTTGCCTCTGTGCCATAAAATAGAAGGTTATTTAGCGGATATGCTAGACTCTAACCATCCTACGGATACTTTATAGGACTTTTTATGGGAAAAGAAATTATTTGGGCAGATAGCCATTGTCATTTGGATCAATTGGATTTAGCATCCTTTGACTATAACCTTGAAAATTTTTTTACACGCGCCAGTACTGTAGGTGTACGTTATTTCTTGGATGTGTGTATAGATGAAGATAATCTGGATGCCGTCTGTGCCGTTGCCGTAGCCTATCCTTTTGTATGGTGCAGCATAGGTATACACCCTAATACTGAGTTAAAAAATGAAATCAGCGTCGATAGGCTATGCGACTGGGCTAGCCGTCCTAGAGTGGTGGCCATAGGTGAAACCGGTTTGGATTATTACCGCAGCCAGGGTGATTTAGACTGGCAAAGAACGCGTTTTAGGCGTCATATACAAGCGGCCATTGCTGTGCAAAAGCCATTGATAGTACATAGCCGCGATGCCAATGAAGATACCATCGCCATTTTACGGGAAGAAAATGCGGCAAAAGTGGGTGGGGTATTGCATTGTTTTGTGGGCGATTTAACGATGGCTAAAGCCGCCATAGACATGGGATTTTATGTTTCTTTTTCGGGAGTGCTGACCTTTAAAAATGCCGTAGCCTTGCAAGATATTGCACGGTTATTACCGTTAAGTCATTTAATGGTTGAAACCGACGCCCCCTATTTAACGCCGGTACCACATCGTGGCAAGGCCAATTATCCCGATTTTGTGCATTATGTAGGTGAAAAATTGGCTGAGTTGCAGGAGGTGAGCGTGGATACGGTTGCCAAGCAGACCACAAAGAATTTTTTTGAGTTATTTAGAGAATCTAAATAATTCAAGGTATTTGGGTACACATTAGGCTTTATCGGCTAGGCAATAAGGGGCATTTTACAGGGCTATGTTAGAGGGGGGTTATACGATGCACTCTTCTAACCTAGCCCTGTGGGGAATAGGATATTGCTCTTATCCTCTTTTTCCGGTTATTTGATTAACTAAGCGAATAATATCCTCATCTTTCTCTTTATTCATTACATAAGAAGGACGAGGGGCATTACTGTTAGCAAAGGTATACGGACTTGTGGCTAACAGCCTTGCTGTAAGTGCTTGCTTAACCATGTTGTTTCTGTCTATGGTCTTAGTAAGATCTTCTTTAACACTCGTAGCCTCTAATCTTAGTTGTTGTGTTTGAGCAAGAGACTGTTGTTTATACTTAGAAATTCCCTCTACTACAGCAGCTATATCTACTGTGGGGTGTTTGCTGGTTAAGTTACTATTGGCCATTATGGTTGTTATTTCTGCTAAATTGCGTTCTATTGAGCCAGAAAGTTCATCGGTCTTTTTCAACTTCGCCTCAGTTTGTACAAGATCATGTTGAAGCTGTTTCCCAAAAGCCGCAACTTGTTCAATTGCAGCTATTAGACCTGTGGGACCTAGTGTAGGCGAGGACGCTTCTATCTGTGTCAAGCCAGTGTTTATAGCAGTAACATGATCCGCAACAACCTGTTTTTCTACTGCAAATTCGGCTATAAGCTCAGATAAATCTTTCATTTGTTGCAATACATTATCCAGCTTCCGCTCTAATTCTTTTAATTTCTGAGCCAAATCAGTCCCCACCTGTTGTTCAACGTGAGTGAACTCGAGTTGCAGCATTTCTTTTTTGGTGCCTTTAACAGAAACCCCTGCAGCATTCCCTTCTTTGAGCACCTGTTGAAGAAGTATAAGCTTTTTTAACCATTCATTCAGAAGGAATATGAGTGCCAACTGAAAAAACGTTTTTTTTCTTTCTTCTTGTTTGGTATTAGCCCTTTCCGTATTAGCCTTTTCAGTATTTGCCCGCTCAAGATTGGCATAACCTGCTTCGGGTATAGCACTTATGACGTTATGGGAAGTTATAATTTTATCGACCATTTTTTGCTCCAAAGTTAAATCATTCTACCTATTGCAAAAATTTTATCATATTAAGCTTAAGGCTTTATTAAAAAGTGGACTTTGCGTACCAAAAACCTCTGTACTGGACAAAAGATTGAATTAGCACAATAAATCTCCAGTTTTAGGGGTAAGAAGTGCAAAGAGAGAGCAGATTTGGGTGATTTTTTGCTTAGTTTGGGTGAAGATGTCGCGAAT